>DATNRH010000433.1 GCA_036703605.1 Candidatus Obscuribacterales bacterium
TTGACAGCTTTTTTCCGGTGCTAGAGGTGATTGGCGAAACCCTCGAAGAACTTGAAGAAGAAGTGGTTGCCAACCCCACCAATGCCACCATCAAGAAAATCCACCGCATGCGCCGGGGGCTAATGAAGCTGCGTCGCTATATCTGGCCCCAGCGCAGCGTGATCAACGGACTGATCCGCGACAGCGACGATCTGATCAGCCAGGAGGTGCGCGTTTACCTGCAAGACGTCTACGATCACATTGTGCAGGTGGTAGATATTATCGAAAACTACCGCGAAATTGCCTCCAGCCTGATGGATGTGTATCTGTCATCCATCAACAACCGCATGAATGAAGTGATGAAGCTGCTGACGGTCATCTCCTCCATCTTCATCCCTCTGACCTTTATCGCTGGGATCTACGGCATGAACTTTGATACCGAGAAGTCACCCTTCAACATGCCCGAACTGGGGTGGTACTGGGGCTACATAATCTGTTTGACCGTGATGGCGGTGATTGCCGCCCTGCAAATCTACTTCTTCTGGAAACGCGGCTGGTTCGACAATTTTTCGACGACGAGACGCTAGAAGCAGGTAGGGGTGGAGAGCATTGCTAATTCAAATATCCTCACCCTCCACTCCCCACCGTCCCGCCCGGTGATACCATAGCAACGCCCTTGACCCCGCACCCCCGATGGATCTCAAAGCCTACATCCGCAACGCTCCCGAGTCTCTTCCTAGAGATAAACCAGTTGACTGCAAACATTACAAGAGACGAGGAAGCATTAGCAGAGTAAATTAAAATAAGTGACAATACCAGAATCTTATCCATAGCCAGGATTTTCCAGAGACTAGCCCTGTCGATCCTGGCCATAGATGATCTTAGTCTCGATAACACATCAGCCGCTGTTTCAACTGGTCTTGCGCCAAAGGCGATCGCAAAGCCCGAGAAACCTCAATGGCGGTCTCGTGTTGCCGTAGTTCCGCATAGCGCACCGCGATGGACTCAATCAGCGTGCCCCGATCCAGGGGATCGCGATAGGGAATTGAGCCATCCATCTGCATAGCCGCCGCCCGATCGGGATTGGTGGCGGCGCTGTCTTCATCCACACCCTCTAGGGCCGTAGCGATCGCCGTAGCTTGCTCCAAAAGGGCTAGAGCTGGCTCCTGCTGTGCCGCTGCGGTGTAATAGTCCACCACGGTAAGCCAAGCAACAATTTGCTGGCGATCGTCATCAAGCTGCTCAGCCATCAATGCCGCGGCCCCATAGTCCCCAAGGTTAAGCTGATGAGTCAGAATCTGATACAGCAAGCGATCGCGAGCATAACCAGGCTCAACCGATTGAACCAACTGGAACGCCAACTCATCGTGGTCTACCCTGAGGTATTGGTCTAGCAGCACATCCATCGACGATATAACCCCATAGCTATCCTGCCCTAGCACCCGAGTTTGCACCGCGATCGCCTCCTCAGGACGATTTAACCTAGCAAACTGCCCCGCAATGGTGATCAGCATCTCCTGTTCAATAGCTGCCTCCAGATCAGTCATAGACTGCAGCGCTTGATTCAGGTGATCCACAGCGGCCTCCGTATTTCCTTCGTCCCCATAGGCCTGGGCAATGGCGATCTGAGCTTGAGTATAGCTAGGTACATAGGGTGTATTCCGCAAATTACCTAGCTCAGCCAGAGCCTGATCATACTGCCCTGCTTGGGCATAAGCCGCCACAATCTCCTTCAGGCTGAGATAATAAAGCTGATTTTCCCATCCTGGAGGCATCACGGCCAGGGCCGCATAGGCCACATCCATAGCGCCATGGCGGCTGGCGGCTGGGATCAGACGCTGGAGCAAATTAGATTTGAGGGTTTCGTCTAACTGTTGGCTGAGCTGGAGAGCTAGGTCGTAGTGCTGCTGATCGATATAGGACTGAGCGGCTTGTTCAATCAAGCGATCGCCATCATAAAACGGCGTTATGCCTTGGGCTATCGCGACCAACTCCGCTAGTAAATCCCGATCGCTGCCGGTGGACGGCTGACTGGCTTGCAGAGCTGCTAATGCAGATAAGCTACGAATCTTCGCCTCCGCTGATTGGATCTGGTCAACCTGCTGGAAGGCAGCTTCCCATTGCCCCACCTGACCATAGCCAAGAGCCAAAGGCCCCAACAGGGACGATCGCTCCTCTGAGGTCAGGGTCTGGAACTGCTGGGCCGCTTGGTTTAACAGGCGGATAGATTGATCGGCTGAGGGCTGATAGTCGGCCATGGCAATCAGAGTTCTGGCGCGAATGCCATCATGGTGGATCTCGTCTAGAATCTGCATGGCAGTGGGGAGGGCCCCTGAGCGAGCATAGGCGATCGCCAGGGTGCTGAAGATATCAGACTGATAGGCAAGGCGGTCCGATCCAGCATCGAGGGACATCTGGCGGGTCAGGGTCAGGGCCGGATCCAAAAGGGCGATCGCCGTTTCTAAGTCTCCCAACGCCGCATAGGTTTCTGCCATAGGAGCCACGAGCAGACCATAGCCCTCCCCTTGAAGAGTCACAAGGGAGGATTGGGCCTCGTCTAACTGAGCGCGGGCTTGCTCTGGATAGCCGAGGTCATGATAGATCTGCGCCAGACGCACCAAGGTGGCCTGACGGTTGTTGATCACACCATAGTCTCCGGTTAGCGAACGAGCCCCCACGGCGATCGCCTCCAGGAGCGGCAGAAGCGCTTCGGTCTCTTTGGTGGTTTGATAGTAGGCCAGCAGTTGGTCGAGAGTGCTGGGCTGGCCCCCCGATCGGCCGATTAGGTAAGCCACAAGCTCTGACCGTAGATTAGGATTCTCAATAGTATGAACTAAAGTTGCGCCATGATTCAGCGATCGCGCCGCTAGTTCAAACTGCCCCGTCTGGGCATAGCGATCGCTATTGTAAAGTAAGGTATTCCGCAGCAGGATGTCTAGGTAGTATCCACGCTGTTCCGTACAGTCTTGACGATTCATCGGCACTGGCTCATTAGCCACAGAGACCTGCAGAGGCAAACCTGGCGTCCAGGCTAAGACGGCTGCAGCGATACCTACTCCCACCCGACGCCAACCTCGATGTTGAACCATAAACAGTCCTTATCAGTGATAAATTATGGTATGAAGCTTTAGATTCTACAACGGAAGATGACGTCTTTCCACCCATCTTGTTCCTAAATATAAACTACCCTATCGATTGATTCATCCTCACCCGAATGGGGGTTGCCCTCGGGAATGACCGCAAAACTCTAGATTTACCTAGAGGTTCCACAAGAGAAGTTCATGGTTTACAAAATGCATTTCAGTATTGCCTAATGCTGAAACTCCTATGAGAAGAGAGTTAAGCAAAATCAAAGCCTAACATCTTAGCTTTATTGAGTGGAGCTTGCCTACTTAAACTAAGGTTAAGAATCTACGCTTTGTTTCAGTAAGACCAGCGATCGCGTTGATCGCTGCAGCTTACCCTCTCGCTCCCATTGATTGAGGATGCGTGTTACTGTAACTCGGGTAGTATGAGC
>DATNRH010000434.1 GCA_036703605.1 Candidatus Obscuribacterales bacterium
TGGCAACTAGGCAGATCAAGGGTTTAGCACTCAATCAACAGGGTGAAATCAACATGACGATAGATTCCTAGAATGCTAAACCCCTGCTTTTAACCCACTTCATGCAAACCATTGAGCTGTCAGGGAGAATCTAGAGCGCAACTAAACTTGCCTAAGCGCTATCCTATCATTATCTTATACGATTTAACTTCTCTTGGTGATGATAAAGACATGAAAATTTTAACAATCCAAGGACAAGGTCTTGCCTAGCCCCTGCTCAGCATAGTCTAGAACAACCCATGGGGATCATGATTGAAATGGGTTAAACCCTTGACTCCACAAGGTCTGTACTGTTGAATGCCTGTGCCAACCTAGACCTAAGCCCTATGTCTCTCCCTCCCTTTCTCAGAGAGATTTAGAAAGAGATGAAGGAGTTGACATAGCATTGTAGGGTTAAGCGTGCCATGCATGAGAATGGGGTATTGGACAATCTGGTACAGTGACCTCCCTGATGAAGTCATATTCTTGCTTGATCGAGGCTCAGAGAATCGTCAGCAGAAAGCCCTATTGATACTCACGATTGTTAGCAGCAGATCATCAAATCATCACAGGTGCATTACGGCTAGGCCTACCCACACCCTGCACCACGGTTTATTTAGATCCACCTACTTACGTTGGTAACTCGGGATAAATGGCTGATACATTGTCCCTAAAAACAGCCATTTGCCTCTAGCCAAACTGCCGTTGATAACCGTAAAGGTTGCTCAGGGGGCTACATGGAAAGCTGATGAACGTGGTTTGATGATCCCTCAGGTTGTGTAGGATAGTTTGGCGTTTGCAGAGTCATGCTTTTGAGAGCTAACCCAGGGCTCCATCCTCCTCATGGTGAGAATGTCATAGCATGGGAGAGATGGGGAACAAGAATAGACTTGCCGCAGATGGACAGAAAGCGATCGAGCATAGAATCTTGCATGAGATGCCTAAAGGCGATCGCCTGTCTCTGCATCAAATAGGTAAAACCGATGCATATCCATCACCATCGTCACCGACTCCCCAATCTGTAGGCGGCTGCGTGGATCTACCCGGGCAACCAAATCTTGTCCATCGGTTGTTGTGAGGTAAAGGATAATCTCGTTGCCCATCCGTTCGATGACGGAGATGGTAGTTGGCACTGGTAGCGGCACAATACCAGGCGGCACATAGTCGGGCACATGCAGGCTTTCTGGACGAATCCCAAAGAGGATCGGGCGATCGCGGTAGGGGGCATAGGCAGCGCAACGATCGGTGGGGATGGGAAGCTGAAACGCATCGGTGGCGATCGCAAGTTCATCTCCTTCACCCACTAATCGAGCCTTGAGAAAGTTCATCGCCGGACTGCCCATAAATCCTGCTACAAAAGTATTGCGCGGTTCGTCATAAAGGGTTTGAGGGGTGCCAACCTGTTGCAAAATTCCCTGATTCATCACGGCAATCCGGGAGCCAAGAGTCATAGCCTCTACCTGATCATGGGTGACATAGACAAACGTGGTGCCCAATTGACGGTGTAGCTTACTTAACTCCGTGCGGGCCTGCACACGTAGCTTTGCATCCAGATTGGATAACGGTTCATCCATCAAAAATACCGACGGATTACGCACAATGGCGCGCCCCACCGCCACCCGCTGCCGCTGTCCTCCAGACAATTGTCGCGGACGGCGATCGAGTAGAGGCTCAATATCTAACTGTTGAGCAGCGCTATGGATGCGTTGAGTAATCTCTGACTTAGGCACTTTCTGCAGTTGCAGGCTAAAGGCCATATTTTCAAACACAGTCATGTGGGGATAGAGCGCATAGGATTGAAACACCATAGCGATATCTCGTTCCCGTGCCGGCACATCGTTCATGCGCTGTTCATCAATATAAAGGTTGCCTTGGCTAATGTCTTCTAACCCAGCCAACATCCGCAGAGACGTAGTTTTTCCACAGCCCGATGGCCCAACCAGGACTAAAAATTCTCCATCGGCAATGTCTAAGTTCAGTTCCTTCACAGCAAAGGAACTGCCATACCGCTTACTAACCGATTCAAACCTAACGTTAGACATAAATTCAGCTCAATGAGTATTCCGTCGATTTACGCTTATTGACAGCCATACTGGTTTTGGCAGGAGGCGATCGCTTCAGGACAGGTTTCTGCTTCCACCTCGACATTTAACAGGATATTTAAATGTGTCAAGATTAGCTACCCATGACCTTCATAGCATGATGGAGTTAGCAATCCTGAGGCTTAAAGTAGGCATAAACGAACATTAATGATGCTGTGGAAAGATGTTGTGGGCAAGCATTGAGTGCCAATCCAAACAGGGTAACCATGCTTGGTATGGTGATGCGTTGTAGGTTGAGCCGCTCTTGGCTGTCCCATCCCACAAACTAGCATCTTTCAATGGGCAGATATGAGAACACACCGATGGTTTAGACGGGATATGGTGGCGGTGGCGGCAATGTTGATAGCCGTTTCCCTGATGGCACAAGCCTGCGGCACACCGGATGCAGGCACCCAGGATGAGTCTACGCAAGACGTTACCGAGCAGACTGATGGGGCAGCCATTCCCGTACGTATGTGGATTGCATTTACAGACTATCGACTGGATTGGGCGCGGGAAAAGGCGGCAGAGTTTAATCAACTCTATCCTGAGTATGAGGTCATCATTGATGGTTACCCAGATTATGAAACCTTGTTTGACGCTGCCCTCCTAGCCTCTGAGCAGGGCAATCCTCCTGCCATCATGCATTTCTTTGAAGCAGCGACTCAAGAAATTCGTGATGCGGTCACGCCAGCGGGCGATCCGTTGGTGAAATCTGTGGCGGGGGCGATCGCGGATCGCCAGGACATCAACGGCGTGCCGGTGATCTTGGAAGACGTAGTCAGTGCGCCACGCAACTATTACACGGTGGACGGTGAGTTCCAATCCATGCCCTGGAATACCTCATCCACGGTGCTGTTTAGCAATGCTGATATGCTAGAGGCGGCAGGTATTGAGGCCCCGCCCGCCACGTGGGCTGATGTGGAAGCGGCCTGCGCTCAGATCCTGGCCTTGCCGGATGCTCCCAGCAACTGCATCACCTGGCCAAACCATAGCTGGATTGTGGAACAGGCCATGGCTCAGCAAAATGAGCTTTTGGCCAATGAAGACAATGGTCGCAGCGGTCGCGCCGATCAGGTATTTCTCAACAGTCCCGGCATGACCAGCTTCATGACCTGGTGGAAAGCCCTGAATGACCAAAACTACTACGTCTATACAGGTTCCCAACGCGATTGGGACGGCACTCGCAATGCATTTATCGCCAAGCAAGTGGCATTTTTGCTGACCAGCAGCTCAGACACCACGGATATCACAGACTCTGGGCAGGCGGCAGGTTTTGAGGTGGTTGCCAGCTTCATGCCCTACAACCAAGATGTGGGTCGTAGCGGCAATGTGATTGGCGGAGCCACGCTCTGGCTAGTGGATGGGCTAGATCAAGTCACTGAAGATGGCGCGCTGATGTTCATGAACTGGTTTAACAACCCAGAAAATGCTGCAGAGTGGCATAAAATCACCGGCTATATTCCCATCACCAATGGAGCGATCGCCCTGTTGGAGGAAGAAGGTTGGTATGAGCAGAACCCCAACAGTAAGGTAGCGAGCGATCAGCTAGCCGAGTCTCAAACCACACCGGCAACCTTGGGCGTGCTGGCTGGTAACTTTGTCGCCATCCGGGATGTAGTCACCAGTACGGCAGAGCAACTTTTGGTGACGCCGGAGCAGTCGGTGGATGAAGCATTGGACACCGCCAACCAAGAGGCCAACCGCTTGTTGGACGATTACAACGCCCTGCAGGCTGAGTAGGCTGCCTCACGCTGAAACCCTCCTAACCTGACTCAGCAAAAACTGCACTCAAGGTTCTTCTTGCTCAAGGGGGAATCGCTTGAGACTTAAGGTTCCGCTGAGTTAGGGCGATTGGGGGGATCGGCAAGTGGTGATCGGAAGAGATGAGATAGGAAGGCCATGGGTGGTTTAGTGGTAGGGTTGCTGATGCTCACAGCGGCGCTGGGGGCGGTGGTTATGGCGATCGCGTTTCGGCGACGGCAGCGATCGCCAGGGATGGGGGCATTGGTGGGAGCGATCGCGGCGGCGGTGGGCTCCCTGAGCTTGATGGTGCCCCTAGGATTTTGTACGTTTGAAGCAGAGCGATCGCCCTTGGATCGAGGCTTTGGCGTGGTCTTAGTGCTATTGGGGGCAGGGATTGCCCTAGGGCTCGTCAACTGGCTTTCGACGCTCATCGGGAGCGATCGCTCCCATCGCTTAGGAATAGAGGCAGCCATGCCGGGGCAATTTAAGACCCATTGGATCATACCGCTGCTGCTGCTCGCCCCCACGCTATTAATCCTGCTTATTTTTATCTACTATCCAGCACTTGATACCTTTAGCCTCGCGACTCGCTTAGCCCGTCTCAGCACACCCCGCACTCAGTTTGTCTGTGTTCGCAACTTCACCGAGTTGATTGACCCTAGCTATAGCAGCCGAGACTTTTTAGTTATGGGGATTACAGCGCTACTGGGCTATGGCATCTTCTACGGTCAGCGGCG
>DATNRH010000435.1 GCA_036703605.1 Candidatus Obscuribacterales bacterium
TTGCTCTCTAAGGTATTGTCAATTTCGACATACAGGGCGTCTAGCAGCTTGGTGCAGAACTGTTGATGGCGAGGCAGCCAGTCGATTACCTGGGATAGGGGTCCAGAGTCTGTATTAGGAGCGCTGATCTGCACTAGTCCACCGCTTAGGCGTTTTAGGCTGACCCAGCCCAGGGTTTGCCATCCTTCTAGCAGGGTGGTCAGGTTGGTATCTCTGAGCTTTTGGCTGCCATCGGCATCTAGAAAGGTGGCTAGTTTGCGGGGGTTAACCACATGGCTAGGTTTGTCGCCTACCTTATCGGCCAAGTAGCTTAGGAGCTGGTCTTCTAGGGTGCAGTAGCGCCCATAGGTGAGTTTGGCATCACCTTTGACGGCTTTTGTTACCAACAGCGTTAGTGGTAACTGAGAGGTACAAACCCCGGCTCGTTGCAGTTCTCGAATGCGATCGGGCAACTCCAGCACGGGAATACCTGACTCATCGCTGAGCCGCTCTAACGATATGCGATCGCCTTCTTGCTGGTGCTGCTGTTGTACTAAATGCATGCCGTAGATCAGCCGCTCAAAAGCCTTGGTTTCAAACTGTTTCAAGCCTTTTTGGCGGCTATAGGTTAGAAACGTTTGCCAAGACTGAGCCGGGGTAGACTGCTTCAGATGAAACTGCACCACCGTAGAGAGATTTTCGGCCCGCTCGATTAGCCCAAAGTCTTCTAGATGGTGCAGAGCCACCCGCATCTTGGTTTCTCGCTGGTCGTCGTCGGTGGCAAAGCGGTCATCCAAGTCGCTGGTTTGGTAGATCTCGTTGGTGGTGACCCAGAACCAGTCTTCGGTGATGGGGCCAGAGCGGGAACGGGTGCGATCGCGCAATCCCCGCAAAGCCGTAAAGATATTTCTTAAGTCAGTGCTGGACAGATGATTCAGACTCTTCAAAAAGAAGAGCATTTCTAAATCTTGCGGGTCAAACAGCAGCACACAATCGGCGGGGGCACCATCACGCCCAGCTCGGCCCGCTTCTTGGATGTAGCCTTCTAAGCTGCCGCTAGGAGTGTTGTGAACGACAGCTCGCACATCTTTGCGGTTAATGCCCATGCCAAAGGCACAGGTGGCCGTCACCACATTGAGATCTGCATTCTTAAAGGCATTGAGCAGCTCACTCTTTTTCTCTTTGGGCACTTTGCCGTGGTAGTGCTGGGCCTGAATATCGTGCCGTTGAAGCATGGTGGACAGACGCTCAGCATCGCGGCGCAGAGCAGTGTAGACCAAGGCGCAGCCCCCCTGGTCGAGCGCCCGCTGCACGGCTTCCACAATCAGCAGGTCTTTATTACCATTGACCGGAAGCACTTGGTAGTTGAGATTAGTGCGATGAACGCCCGCAGCTATTTTGCGGTGAACGGTGAGTGACTGCTGCTGAAAAAGCTGGCAGATATCGTCGCGCACCTGAGCGGTAGCGGTGGCGGTTAGCAGAGCCAGAGCGGGTAGAGGGCGGCCCAGGGCAGTGTAGAGATCGTGAATGAACTTGGGAATGTAGCGGTAGTCGGGACGGAAGTCTTGCCCCCACTGGCTGATGCAGTGGGCTTCATCAATCACCCAAAGGGCAGGCGGACGTTCTTGCAACAGGTTACGAATGCTGATGGAACGGAGCTGCTCGGGGCTGATGTAGAGCAGGCCTTTTTGGCGATTGCGTAGAGATTCTAGCCGTTCGGCCCGTGCCGCTGCTGGTAAGTTGCCGTTGATAAACGTAGCGAAGTTGAGCCCCTTAGCTTCTAGATCTACCACTTGGTCTTCCATCAAGGCCTGGAGAGGAGAAATGCACACCGTCAGCCCCCATTGACAGCGATAGTACATGAGGGCGGGTAATTGGTAGCAGAGAGATTTACCACCCCCTGTGGGCATTACAATCAGCGGGTTGTGTCGGGCGATAATCGCCTGAACTGCCTCTTCTTGAATGCCTCGAAAGCTATGGATATCAAAGGCTTCTAGAAATGGCTGGTAGGTAAACCCCGCTGGCGTAACCGGAAATAGCTGATCGAGAGTGTCTTGGAACTGGGGAAGATGGTTGAGCCAGGCCGAGGGAGCTTGTTTAGACTGCTGCTGATGGCGTTCAAAATTCCAGACCAGCAGGGCCGCGATGATGAAACGACGGTCAAAATCAGCCTCGCGCAGTAGAATGCCCCAAATGTAGTCCAGGGCATCGGCAGAGAGAGCCGCGAGAACGGCGGGCGGCAGATCGTTCAGGGCTGGGGGCGTTTCAGAGAGCCAGCCTAGGGACGTAAACAAGCTACGGTAGGCGGCATCTGCGGTAGTTTCTTCGTGGGTAAGCAGCCAGGCGTAGAGCTGTCGTAGAGTGGCTGGGTGTTGATTCAGGCGTTGCAGGCATTGGTCCAGCAGCAGGCGGGTGGCTCTGGCATCTTCGAGGGGATCGTTGCTGGCGTAGTCGCTGAGTTTGTAGTCTTTTTGCAGCCGGTGGGAGGGCTCTAGGGCAAAGGCCAGCAGCGAGAGTTCTAGGGTATCAATGATCTGTAAAGGGTCTAGCTCGGGCCACTGGCGGGTGAGGTGAATTTGGTCAAAACGGCGAAAGTTATGGCCGCAGACAATGCTCTGGGCCTGGAGAGTGTGAATGAGCTGGCTGTGAACCTCCTGCGCTTGCTCTTGAGAGGCCTGTAGGGTATGGGCAGATGATAGCAGACCGTAGCTGAAGATCTGGCCGTTTAGGTCTACCTCCAGATCTAAGTAAATATAGTTGTCTAGGATGTCGTTCAAACCCATACCAATTGCCGCGTTAGAACTCTAGAAGCTGGCATAGTGCTTCTAGAGTTCATAGTACCCAGGAGCTGAAGCCGCAATGACAAACTGGCTTTGAATCTTTTGCAAAACCTGAGGGTTTCTGAGGGGGAAAGTAGGTTCACTGCTAGCCTAAACGGTTTTGTACAACCTGTAAATGTTGCTATCAGACAATGCCTAGCCAGTAGTTTTCAGAGTAGGGACTAAGAGGGCAGACTAGGATAAGAATCCGTTAGCTGAAATGGCTTTCCAAGCGCATCATGATTTGGCTCTATATAACTTGTAAAATCATTGATCTTTGCTTTTGTTGAACGCCTATTGGCAGCGATCGAAAATCCAGATTGCATCTGGGATTAGAACCTCTTCACCCCTCCGTCTGTAGTAATCATAACTGCCCAAGTCAGCGATTACAGCATACATTGGCGATGCCGTTTCTTCTCCTAAGAAAAGTGGTGTAGCTGATTGCAAATTCTGGTCAAAAAACGTGATCCAGAACCCTCCTTCAATCTCTGGATACCCTGTATTTTGATCGTCCAGCCGAACGGAGCCATAACCACTCGATTGATACACCTTAAAGCGATATAGTTGCCCCTGTTGGTGATGGTTGATCACGGCGGTTCCATGGTCTATTCCTCCTGGCGTTGGTGGCCCAAAAACCAATTGAAACCCTCTTCCATCACCATCGCGATAAATGCTTTCAGCAATTGGACATGATTCGGATGCGGTTACTCCTGTCGCGGTTAGCGTTGACAAGGAAATCATGGATAGAACAGGCGCGATAAAGTTGATGGTTATCATGAAACATCAAATCACTATTAAGAAATCACTATTAAGAACAGAAGTAGCTACGCAGAAGAAAATGTCGCGATCGCTATTTTTTCATCCTTACTCAAGACATTGAAACAGTTCTGTTAGCGAAAATAATCTGTGATCATTTTCACGTTGACCTCGTCCATTATGGCAAGCCCTATATTCATCTGTCAGGCTCTTTTGGGAATGTTTATGTAGGAAAAATTGAGATCCGTCGTCTTGCATGATCGAACGAAAAATGGTGAGGCTAGAGATCGCCCATGCCTTAATGCTAATCCTGTACATAGATTTCCCAAGCCTGGACTAGATTCAGTTTTGCCTGTCTTTCAGCATGTTCTCCCTGTTCACCTACAACAAGCTGAAGAAAGGCTGCGATCGCCAAGCTTTGCCGTTGATCAAACTTGTAGGTTGCTATCACCTTATCCGGCGGGCTGTTGCGGAGACTGCCCAGCATTCGAGTGATCTTAAAAAAGGGGATGTAGCGGCTTATATGTCCTTCAAGAGATGCGATCATAAATACTGGTAAATGGTAGTGAGTTCCCTATTCATCCATAAACGATAGGGCAGATTCAAAATTGATCAGGGTTTCGCGCGAAATTTCTGTCCAGTGAGGTTCGGTGTCTTGTAATCGCGCTGCCAAAACTTCCTCATTCGATCTGTCATCATCCATGGCGATCGCCTGATGTAGGGTGATGCCGTTATGACGCTTGATATGGGCAAATGCACGTTGAATCTGCTCAATTAGCGCTGGTGAGGTTGCGATCGCTGTCATACTTTTGGTTAAAGCTTGTTTGCCCATTCGTATATCTACAGCCACTTGTTATGGAAACCTTTTTTCACCCCTTTGATCGGCCCAGGGTGAACGCTTGTCTTGGCTAGAATGTCTACAGCAACATGTCTACAACCACATAGGCTATGTATCAATCAAGATTCACCTATCAAGAGCATCTTCTGCGGTTAATAGGGGATTAATAAAGACAGTGCAAAGTGACGGTGGCATCTACTTTGCATGACCCATCTCTATGTTTGCCGTCTGATCAGGGAAAAACCGCATGACTCACTCTACAGAACGATCGCCCTCTAGTCCCCCACAAGTCTATAGCGTCGAGGCTGCTGCTCCCTTGAATTGGAATTCTCTTGTTGCTGCGATCGCCCTTCAGATCCGCCAATCCTTGGACCTAGCAACGATCTTGCAAGTCGCTGTCGATGAGGTGCAGCAACTACTGGACTGCGATCGCGTGCTGATTTATCAGTTTGACCCTGACTATAGCGGTCGCGTGGTTGTAGAAGCGATCGCTGCCCCCCAGTGGTCGCTGCTCGATCAGGTGGTGCATGATAGCTGCTTCGAGGCGTGCTGGCTACAACCCTACAACGAAGGGCTGGTAAGGGCGATCGCCGATGTCACCACCGCAAACCTTACCCCCTGCCATGCCGATTTTCTAGCGGGCTTTTCAGTTAAGGCCAATTTAGTGGTTCCGGTACTGTGCGAATCGCGGCTGTGGGGGCTGCTGATTGCCCATAGCTGCACCGCTCCTCACCCTTGGCTGACCGAAGAAATTGAGGGACTACAGCACATTGCCGTACACGTGGGTATCGCTATCCACCAGGCCGAACTGGTGGCGCAGTTGCGGTTGGCCAAGGACAATTTTGAGGCCCAGGTGGCCGGCCGCACCCAGGCGCTAGAACAGGCCAACCAGCAGTTGGCAGCCCAGGTGGCAGAGAACCAGGCGATGATGGAGGCCTTGCACCAAAGCCGCAACGACCAGTTCCGGCTGGCGGCCATTGTTGCATCTTCCGAAGAGGCGATTATTGGCAAAACGCCTGACGGCGTTATCACCAGTTGGAACCAGGCGGCAGAGCGCCTCTTTGGCTACCGTGCGGCGGAGGTGGTTGGCCAGCCTGTGACCTTGCTGATTCCGTCCGAGCGCCAGGCAGAGGCAGAGGCAATTCTACAGCGTATCCATCGCGGGGAGCAGGTCGAGACCTACGAAACCCAGCGACTGCACAAAGATGGCTACCTGGTGGATGTAGCCCTAACGATTTCCCCCATCCGTGATGAAACCGGTCGGGTGATTGGGGCCTCAAAGATTGCTCGCGATATCCGTGAGCAGCAGGTTGCCCGCCGCGATCGCGATCGCCTCGAATCCGAACGCCAGCAGGCCGTCCTAGAACTCCGCCAGAGCAACGACCAACTCGAAGATTTCTTTGACAACGCCAGCGACTTGATCCAGAGCGTATCGCTACAAGATGGGCGATTTCTCTACGTCAACCGCACCTGGCTCACCACCCTGGGCTACGAACGCGACGACCTCGCGACGTTAACTATCTTTGATCTGCTGGCGTCTGACTGTCTTCCCCAGTGCCAAAGCATATTTCAGAGCCTACAGGCGGGGACAGTGCACCAGCTAGAACGACTCGAAGTTACCTTGGTTAGCAAGACAGGGCAACACATTCTGCTAGAAGGCAGTATCAATGTCCGTTGTGAGGCAGGCACACCCGTTGCGACCCGCGCCATCTTTCGAGATATAACCGCCCAACGGCAGGCAGAACAGGCCCTTCAGGAGCAAACAACGCTGCTGCGCATCTTCTATGAAACCTCACCGCTGCTGCTGGGCATCGTTGAGCTATCTGAGGATGACATTCTCCATACGCTTCACAACCCAACGACGCTTCAGTTTTTGGGGATCGAGGCCGCCGACCTCGACAATCAGTGGGCCAGTGCGATTGGGATCCCCCCCGACCATATCCAGCTATGGCTGCGGCACTATCGCCAGAGCCAGGCGCAGCGGCAGCCGGTGCAGTTTGAGTATGAGCATGTAACGGCCATTGGCACCTATTGGTTAGTGGCCGTGGTCACCTACCTAGGCACCGCCAGCAGCGGACGGGCTCAGTTTTCGTACCAGGTCAAAGACATTAGCGATCGCAAGCAGCTCGAAGCTGAGCACCTGCGGATAGAAGCTATGCAGCGCCAGACTAAGCGCGTTAGCTATGAACTTAAGCTGCTAGAAACTATCCTAGATATCATTCTGGCGGGCTATTGGGATTGGGATATTGCGGGCAACCAGGAATATCTTAGCCCCGGCTTTAAACGCATGTTTGGCTACGCTGACCACGAGCTCGAAAACTCTCCAGACATCTGGCAACAGCTGATCTTTCCCGAAGATTTGGTCACCGTTTTAGCCTGTTTTGAGCACCATGTGCAGAGCCATGGCGACATTCCCTACTATAACGAAGTTAGATACCGCCATAAAGATGGCTCAACCGTATGGGTGGCCTGTTCAGGACAGGTGATTGAGTGGGCTGCCGACGGCAGCCCCGTTCGCATGATTGGCTGCCACATCAACATCACCAAGCGCAAACAGGCAGAATCAGCCCTCCAGACCAGTGAGGCGCGCTGGCAGTTTGCCCTGGAGGGGTCTGGAGATGGGGTCTGGGACTGGGATATTCAGACCAAGCAGTTGTTTGTGACTCACCAGTGGAAGGCCATGCTCGGGTATGCAGATGCTGAAATTGGCAGCAGCTTAGATATGTGGGACAGCCGGATCCATCCTGACGACAAAGCCCAATGCTATGCCGACATCGAAAGGCACTTTAACGGCGAGACTGACATCTGCCAGATCGAATACCGGATGCGCTGCAAAGACGGCAGCTACAAGTGGATTTTAGATCGCGGTAAGGTGATCGAATGGGCTATCGATGGGAAACCCCTACGGATGATCGGTACCCATACAGATATTAGCGATCGCAAGCAGGCAGAGCTTGACCTCAAATCGGCCAACGATCAGCTACAGTTGGTGCTGCAAGCCTCCTCAGAAGGGTTTTGGGATTGGGATCTAATCACCGGAGAGATCTACTTCTCGCCCCAGTGGAAAGCCATGCTGGGCTATGCCGACCACGAGCTAGAGAACAGCCCAGAGATGTGGAAGTCGCTCATTTTTGAAGACGATCTCACGACAGCACTGCAGCTGATCGACGACTACAACAGCGGTCGAGCCCAGGGCTTTACGGCCACCCAGCGCTTTCACCATAAAGATGGTTCGGTTGTTCACATTCTGTCGCGGGCCATTCACCTCAACGATGAGCAAGGTATGGCGGTGCGGATGGTGGGCAGCCATTTAGATATCACCCAAACTGTGACGGTGCAAACGGCGCTTCAAACCTCAGAAATGCAGCTCAGCGGTATTTTGAACAGTTCTCTCGATGGCATTATGGCCTTTCGCTCGGTACGCGATGGCCAGGGCACCATTGTTGACTTTGAATGGCTGCTGAGCAATCCAACCTCCTGCCAGATTATTGGCAGACAGGTAGGCGATATTATCGGCAAGCGGCTGCTCGAAGAACTGCCCGGCAATCGGGAAGACGGGCTATTTGATCTCTACGTGCAGGTGGTAGAGTCGGGCGAGCCGCTGCAGCGTCAGTTTTACTACAATCACGACGGCATCGACTGCTGGTTTGAAAATATTGCCGTTAAGTTAGGCGATGGGTTTGCTGTGACATTCCGCGACATCACGGCGATCAAACAATCTGAAATGACGCTCCAGCAAACCAATCAGCAGCTTAGCGATCGCATCAGTGAGCTTGACCAGCGCCACAGCGAAATGCTGGTCTTGAGCGAAATCAGCGATTTTCTCCAGGCCTGCTCGACGGTCGAAGAAGCCTGCCATACCATTATTAACCTGGTCGAACCCCTGTTTCCCCATTGCTCGGGGGGCATTTTTACCACCAGCGCATCGCGCAATCGACTGGAGCAGGTTGCCGCCTGGGGATCGCACTGTCACTCTAGCTCCGATTTTGAACCCCACAACTGTTGGGGGCTGCGACGGGGGCGCATGCACTGGGTCGAACAAAACCGCTTAAGCCTGCGCTGTAGCCATATTCCAGCGGATGAGGCGATCGCTGCTACCCTCTGCATTCCTATGATGGCCCAGGGCGAAACCCTGGGGTTGCTTTACCTCAGCACCGAAACCCCAGAGGCGCTGCCGGAGGCTAAGCAGCAGTTGGCCCGCACTCTGGCTGAGCAGGTGGGCATGGCGATCGCCAACCTCAGGCTGCAAGAAACCCTAAAACACCAGAGCATTCGCGACCCCCTGACCGGGCTCTATAATCGTCGCTACCTCGAAGAATTCCTCAACCGGGAGATTGCGCACGCCCAGCGCAAGCAGCACTCCATTGGCGTGATCATGATCGACATTGACCATTTCAAGCGGTTTAACGACACCTACGGCCACGATATGGGCGATGCTGTGCTGAAGTTGGTCGGCGTATTGCTCAAAGATAATGTACGAGATTCAGATATTGCCTGTCGCTATGGCGGCGAAGAAATGACCCTAATCTTGCCAGAGGCAGGCCTGGCCGAAACCGCCGCTCGGGCCGAAACCATTCGAGTGGCCATTACCCAACTGCGGCTATCTCAAAACAGCCAGCTCATAGACTCGATTACGGCCTCCTTGGGGGTAGCCTGCTTTCCTCAGCACGGCAGCACCAGCTCAAGCCTGACTAAAATGGCCGATGCAGCACTCTACCGGGCAAAAGAAGCGGGCCGCAACCAGGTGCTTATGGCCTTGTGATTGATCTTTTAGTAGGTATTTACTATGCAAGCCCCCCCCTACCCTCCAAACGAAGCGACCCGGCTCAACACCCTGCGATCGCTCCACATCTTAGACACCAAGCCAGAAGAACGCTTTGATCGCATCACGCGCATCGCTAAACGGCTATTCGGCGTGCCGATTACGCTGGTGAGCTTGATCGATGCCGAACGCCAGTGGTTTAAGTCCTGTCAAGGGCTAGACATTTGCGAAACCCCGCGCGATCTCTCGTTTTGTGGCCATGCCATTTTGGGCGACTCGTTGTTTGTCGTGCCCGATGCCTTGCTCGATGAGCGTTTTCGCGATAACCCCTTGGTGACCGACGGCTCCAAAATCCGTTTCTATGCCGGGGCTCCCCTCGCGGTGAATAATGGCAGTAACCTCGGAACGCTCTGTATCATTGACCAGGTGCCTCGCGTTTTAACAGACGAAGACCAACAACTCTTGCGCGATTTGGGGCAGATCGCGCAGCAAGAGCTCTTGGCCATCCAAATCAACACCATTGACGAACTGAAACAGCGCAATGCGGAAATGAAGCTGTTGAGCGAAATCAGTAATTTTTTGCAGGCCTGCCTAACCGTTGAAGAAGCCTGCACAGCGATCGCCAGTTTGATTGCCCCTCTGTTTCCGGGATGCTCCGGAGGTATTTTTATCCTCAAGGCTCTGAACCGGGTGGAAATGATATCGCAGTGGGGAGAGGGGGTGTTGTTGTCGGTGCCTGATTTTTCGCTCCAAGAGTGCTGGGGGCTGCGACGAGGGCGAGAGCATTGGATGGCCGGAACCGATCGACCGCGCTGCAAGCATATTCCAGCAACAATTCCTGGACAGACAACGCCCATTACCGCATCTCTTTGTATTCCCATGATGGCCCAGGGTGAAACCTTGGGGTTGTTTTACCTCAGCACGGCTAAGCCAGAGGTCTTATCTGAAGCAAAGCGGCAGCTCGCACGGACGGTTGCGGAGCAAGTGGGGTTGGCGATCGCCAACCTCCATTTACGCGAAACCCTCCAACATCAAAGCTGCTAAGCCCATTAGCATCAGTTGTTTTAAGCCCTGATGGTGACCTTATCCATGCCTCTGTGAGTTGTAGACTGCCGTATGATGTTGGTGATGTCATCCAAGACGAACGCAAGCTGTTAGTGGCGAATGTAGACCTGTTTCAACAGCGGTTTAATATTAAAGTCCACCTTGAAAACGAGGTGATGGCGATCGCCCTGGATCAACAATCAATGACTGTTCGGTATTGCTGAATCAATATATGATTGACGCTAGGGAACCGTGAGCGTCTCGCTCACACGACCGTGATTGGAAATGAGGTGTGAGTGTGGGCATCTTGCTCACGTTCCGATTGCATAGCCTCATTCAGCCATGCCTGATTTGGATGCCTGACCCTAGGGTGGCTTCTCCATCTCGCTTAGGCACGTTATCCTAGTTGAACCAGGGGAGATACAGGGGTTTCCCGTTCGTAGATTGTTCATATGTAGCTTGGATCTTAATCATGGCGCGATCGCATTGGAGTTTAGGGCTTAGTGTACTCTTAGCGGGATGGGGTAGCCTGCTCATTCTCCCACCCAGCCTAGCCCGTCCGGCTGACGTTGCCACCCCTCTAGCTACGCAAGCCCGTCAACTGTTTGATCTGGGAGGACGACAGTATAATAATCGCCAGTTTACAGAAGCGATCGCCACCTGGGAGCAAGCTCTGGCGCTCTATCGACAACTGGGCGATCGCCGCCAAGAAGCCTATCTGCTCACCAACCTCGGCAGCGCCTATGAGAATCTCTATCAAACCGATACTGCGCTTACGTTCTACCAAGAAAGTCTTGCCTTGGCGGAAGAGATTCAAGATTCCTCAGGACAAAGCTATGCTCTGGGAAATTTGGGATATTTGTATGAACGTAATGGAGACTACGAGCAAGCCCTAATCTATCTCCGTCGCGGTCTGCCTCTGGCCCAATCCCGAGGTGATCGCGCTGATGAAGCTTACCTGCTGAATCAAATCGGTATTGTTCTGAAAGCCCAGGGGCTGATGGATGAAGCGATCGCTGAATTTGAAGCGAGTTTAGCGATCGCCGAAGAGATTGGCGATCTATCCTTGCAGGCCAATAGCCAAGGTAATTTAGGTAACACATATCTAGAGACCGGTCGCTATCCCCAAGCCCTAGATCGTTATGGAGTCACCTTAACGTTAATGCGACAACAGGGCAACCTACAAGGCGAGGCAATAGTGCTGCAACGCTTAGGTAATCTTTATTTAGACTTGGGCAATCCTGAGCGAGCTGTAGACTATTATCAACAAACTGAGGTCATCGCCCAACAACTGGGAGATCCACGCCTACAGGCCTACAACCAAGGTAACCTAGCCCTGGCCTATCGTCATCTAGGACAGATGGATCGGGCCTTGCCAGAGTTACAGCTTGCCCTCGATCAATTGCAAACCTTAGGCGATCGCCCTCGCTTGGCGACGGGTTTCAATAGTTTAGGTAATATCTATGCCGACCTCCAGGAGAATGATCAAGCCATCCAGGCGTATCAACAAAGTCTAGAGTTATCCCAAGCCTTGGGCGATCGCCATGGACAGGTTATGGCTTTGGGCAATCTAGGGCAAATGGCGGAACAGCTAGGTCAATACACCCAGGCATTATCTTATTACGAGCAAAGCTTGCAGTTGGCTGTGGAAACTGGCGATCTGCGCCGTCAGGGTTTGGCGCTAGATTATCTGGGTGCTTTTTACTTCAATCAAGCAGACTATGAACAATCTGTGGTGTATTTGAAGGATGCTGTGGAGGTTTGGGAGTCCATGCGTCCGGGGCTGCAGGATGAAGATCAGGTTTCATTATTTGAAACCCAAGTTTCCACCTATCAGTTGCTCCAGCGGGCGCTGATTCGCCTCAATCGCTATGATGATGCTCTGGAAATGTCGGAGCGGGGGCGAGCCCGGACATTCATTGAACTTGTGGCGAATCGTCAATCGCCTGCGATCGCTGCTTCCCTACAGGTGCCGCCGCCCAGTTTATCGGATATACAAGCGATCGCTCGTCAACAGCAGGCTACGATCATTCAATATTCTATCCTCTCATCCGCAGAGCTTGCTATTTGGGTAGTCCAACCCACTGGGGATATCCAGTTTCAATTGGTGCAGTTTAATTCCAGCGATCTGAGTTTAGACACGGCTGTAGAAGAGACGCGGGTTGCTGCTGCCCTTGGACGAGGCAACCAAGATCCTCAATGGACATCCCTAGTCCAGCAAACCCGGAGTGGCATTTTAGAATCAGCGGACTTACCGGAATCCGCCTTGTCAAGACAACCTGTTGAATCGCCGCCGCCATCTTCTACAGCCCTCTCTCGACGTCAGAATCCACAACTACAGTCATTTTATCGTTTGTTAATTGATCCTATCGCATCATTCTTACCCGACGATCCTGCCAGCCACGTTATTATCGTTCCCCACGACGCTCTGTTTCTGTTACCCTTTGCTGCCCTGCAAGATGAAGATGGTCGTTATCTAATTGAACGACATACAGTAACCACCGCGCCATCGATTCAGGTGCTAGCCCTCACCCAATCGCGACCTATTTCCCCAACGTCTCTGATTGTCGGCAATCCCCAGATGCCTAGCGTTGGACAACCGCCGCTGCCCCTCTCGCCGCTGCCCAATGCCGAGCAGGAAGCGATTGAAATTGCCGCTTTTCTAGATGCCGATCCTCTTCTTGGTGCAGAAGCCACTGAAGCGCGAGTTGTGCAGCAGATGGGCGGGGCACAGGTGATCCATCTAGCGACCCACGGTCTTCTTGATGATTTAGGCGAGGTAGGGTTGCCGGGAGCGATCGCCCTTGCCCCATCCAGCACTGATAATGGTTTACTCACCGCCGGGGAAATTTTAGAGCTACGCTTATCTGCAGATCTTGTTGTGCTGAGCGCCTGTGATACAGGACGAGGGCGCATTACGGGCGATGGCGTTTTAGGATTATCTCGATCCTTTATGGCGGCTGGAGCCAATAGCGTCCTCGTTTCACTTTGGGCAGTGCCTGATGATTCTACGACCCTACTGATGACAGAGTTTTACCGCCACCTAGCTGAAACACCAGACTCAGCTCAGGCCCTGCGCCAAGCGATGCTAACTACGATGGAAACCTATCCTAGTTCTCGCGATTGGGCGGCGTTTACCCTCATGGGTCAATCATCCATCAGCCAACCTTAGTCAGGGCTCAGATGCGATCGCGTCGGGCTCAACCTATGAAACAATCTCTCGAATACGATCGACCTGCTGCTGATACTCGGACTTGGACAGAACGGCTGCTGATCCTTCTGTTGAGAGAGACGTTTGTAGCTCAATCCACGATCGACAACCACCATAGCTGCTATCGTAGGTTAACGTATGAGGCATCGATAATCGATACACTCGCAGCAAGAGGCCTAACAGAGGCGATCGCGGCTTCCAGTTCAGGCGATCGGTCACAAAGGTTTCGTTCCAGATATGAAACGGCAGTAGAGGCTGGAGGGCGATCGCTTTAGGTAAGGACAGAACATCGGTAATCTGGGCCCAGGCTGTGAGGGTTACATGGTGGGGATGCCATCCCGATTTCACCGGCTGCACCTGATGGGCATACACAGGCTTCAGTAAGGCAGGTTTCTGGTGCTCGTAGGTTGGAAATAACCACACCTGCCGATGGGGAATAGTGAATTCTCCCTGGGTTTCGCGAATGCCGCCCTTGCGCAAGAGCAAAATAGTGTCGCCCTGGATAAGCGCCTGTACTGCCACATGCCATTCTTTCAGCGCAGGAGTTAGATCAAGAGGTACTGTCATCACCTAGTCTCCAGATATTGGCCATTAGCCAGAGGGATGTCGAGCCAGATAAGCATTAAAATAGCGCGGATTGCTGGATACGTCTAGTCTCCAGACGTTGACCATTGGCTAAAGGGATGTTGAGCCAGATAAGCATTAAAATAGCGCGGATCGCGGGATACGTCTTGACCAATCCAGGGCGGCAGATCGATCACCTGATGTTCATCGTGAAGTTCTACCTCAGCAAGAATTAGACCTGCATTATCACCGCCAAATTCATCCACCTCCCACACGAGGTCAGCGATCGCAATTCGGTAGCGTACTTTTTCAACCATCGATGATGTACAAAGCAACCGCAGAATATCATCCGCATCGGTACGGGGAATTTCATACTCAAATTCTGCCCGACTCAACCCCACGGTGGGCCCCTTCAGAGTTAGATAACCGCGATCGCCCGCCACCCGTACTCGTACGGTGCGTCCCTGATCTGACACGATATAGGCTTGACGATAGGCTGTTCCCTGACCTAGCGATCGCCAGTCGTTGCCCACC
>DATNRH010000436.1 GCA_036703605.1 Candidatus Obscuribacterales bacterium
ATGCGACAAGCCGGTTTTGTGAGTTTTGGTGTTGGTACTGCATGGACAGCCATCATTGCGATCGCACTTTTAATGTTTCCTCGGCAAGCCGTTGGACTGTATATCGATGTTTCTGCTCCAGAAAATTATGCCGTTGTTGAGCTTGCTATCGCCATGATGCGAGTTGGGGCGATCGCCCATCTCTTTGATGGATTACAGAAAATTGCCTATGGCGCATTACAGGGTTTACAGGATACTCGTGTGCCGATGGTGTTTAGCTTTGTGTCCTACTGGTGTATTGGCTTAACGAGTGGTTATTGGCTGGCATTTAGATGGAATTTAGGTGGTGTTGGTTTGTGGCTAGGACTTTTGATTGCAGTGGCGATCGCAGCAGTGGTTTTTATTTGGCGATTTCAAACGCTAACATTAAATCGAAGCCAAACCGAATGTCTGCATTAGGTCAAGTGCAAGCACCGATTTTGTAGGGGGGTTCTGCACTAGAACTCCCAACTACTTCACCGATAAATTCTCAGGAACCCACAAATTTCTGGACTCTAAGCAAGCAAGCGACGCAGTCTAACAACGCCCATGTACGCCGGAGAGTTATCTGATAAAATTCAAAGATTATCTGCGGCGGGTGATGGGCGTCGTTGTGCTGATTATATTTCAGATTGTGGCAGTAGCTTGAAGTTGATCGGTTAGCCTCCAAGATTAGGAATTACGTCCCGCCATCACGCCACCATCCACATTCCATATCGCACCCGTAACCCAAGCAGAACGATTAGATAGCAGGAAGGCGATCACCTCTGCAACATCAGTTGGCTGACCCACACGACCCATTGGATGGAAGTTATTGAAACCCTGCAACGTTGTATGAATCTCTTCTGGATTGATAAAAGCACCATAGATCGGGGTTTCTACGACGGCAGGTGCAACCGCATTGACCCGAATTTGGTACTGAGCTAGTTCCATAGCTAAGTGTTGGGTAAGGGAGTGTAATCCCGCTTTCGCTACTGAGTATGCAGCGGAGGGTGTTGCAAGTACAGCTTGATGTGCCCACATTGAGCCAACGTTGACGATTGCGCCGCTTTGCCCCTGCTGTACCATGTTACGAACAACTTGCTGGGTGACAAAGAAAGTACCGTGATTGATGTCGAGATAGCTATCGTAGTCTGCCTCTGAATGGTCAAGAAATGGCTTTGGCTGAAAAATACCAGCCGAATTAACAAGGTACTGAACATTTGGCAACTGGGAAGCAATATGTTCAACTAGCCGAACTGTGTCTTGGCGATTGCTGATATCCGCTTGCCAGATTCGGAGACTACCGTGCTGTCCCAAATCAGATACCACCGCCTGAAGTTTTTCCAGATTTTGCCCTACGATTGTGACGACTGTACCTTGAGTGAGCAGAATTTCTGCAACCGCTCGTCCGATCCCGCTACTTCCGCCGATGATAAGGGCGTGTTTTTGCTTAAACTCTGAGTACATACTGATTTCCTCGTTGAAGCAATAGAGGTGCTTGTGATTACAGCAGTATCTTAAGAAATGGGAAGGGAGGAGGGAAGTCAGCACTTTTGGGTGAGGTACGCACTTTTTGGTAGAAATTAAGGCGGAGCGTGAAGAAAAAATTTGATGTAGGCAAAATGAGTAGAGACAAACAAGGTAGCGCAACCTCAGCGGCAGCAATGGTAGAGCATGTTGTAGGCTGCAAGTGGTCAATCCGAATATTGACGTTAATTCGTGAGGGAGTGAATCGCCCCGGAGCTATCACACGCTCGATTGATGGGTTGAGCACGAAAGTACAAGGGGATTGCTTAAACAAAATGGTAGACTTTGGAATTTTGGAGCGGGTTGCTTATGCTGAGGTTCCGCCGCGAGTAGAGTACAAACTAACTGATTTTGGACGACGCTTTATCTCAATCTTGGATGCTGTTGCAGAGTTGCAGCGCGACATAGATGCAACTCTGCAACAGCACAACGACCCCGCTTCACCGGAACAAGCTTAAGTTATCGTTGAGGTGCAGCGGTTGTCTGTGTCCGGTGAGCGGGAACGTTAGTCCCCATCATGCCCATAAGTTTGCACATCCTTGCGCGATCGCTCTTTTATCAGTCAGATAGAGAGCTTGCTTGCCAGTACATTTTCGGTCGTTAGGTTGGGGAGAGCGATCGGTCTAGTTCATCCAGGTTTTGCGAAAAGCTTAAAAGTCCCGAAAGATGGTCTGTGTTGAGTGAGAGGGTGTATACAATGGTCGTGTTGATGGGAGTTGGGTGTCTCAGAAGGGGTTGTGGGGGCGATCGCCAGAGCGTGTAGGCTAACACGTCGCTGCAACGGACTGACAGGGGCGATCGGTGGGGTGTCAAAAGATTTTGCAGTCATTGAGCTTAGCGTTATGCTACTTCATTCTCTCCGTCAAAGTTGTTAGCTGTAGCTTAGTCTCAGCAAGCAAAAAGGGCTGTCAAGCGTAAGAGTTCAGACATCAATCTCGTGAATTGGAATCCCGAAAAAGTAAAATAAATAAATTAATAAGTTGTGAGAGCAAGAAGTAATCAGTCATGAATAGTTTAGCTGTTCTAACATTTGAACAAGAGCAAGCAATTGATGTCTATTTAAGAAAATGGACTGACATTGCACTTTCCACAAAATCATCTGAACCCAAGTCTTACATCATGGATCTTGTGCAAAGAGCTTATAGAGTTTTAGGCTACTCAGAACCCCAAATTGTATTTTGCGATAGTCCTTATGAAGCAAGTTTGATGACCTTGAACAGAAAAGGAGACTTGAGCAAGCAAGCAGTTATATTAATTCAGGAGCTAGCAGAAGACTTATATAATACTTTTGAGCCAGGAGATGAAGGACATAACATAGCTTTAAACGTTAACCTGATAGCGCAAGTTAATGAGCTCTTTGATTTTAGTAGTCAGAAATATATATATAGTATTTGCGAAAAGATGCGCTGGTGGTCTCAGTTAAGCTGGAAATTAGCTTTTGAGTGCTATTTCGCGACAAAAGATTTAAATCTACGATTTCAAAAAGACCTGAACGCTCCAGAAACTATGTTTCAACGTTACTGGTGGCTTCAAGACTTTAACCATACATTCTATGAGTATCTAGCTTTCATTGATTTTTGCTTGGAAGTTTTACATCTAAAATGTCATGATTTAGAGAAATGGTTTTGCCTGCAGAAAATTGTTCAAGAATGTGGATGGATTTTTTCATATGAAGATATATGCCTAATTTGCAATAAACCTCAGATTATTAACGTAGATAGCGAATATCGACTCCATTCTAATGAACAACCCGCCATTCAATTTGTTGATGGCTTTGAAGTCTATGCTTATCATGGGGTTCCTATTCCAAAAGAATATATAGTTTCAGGAGAAAATTTTTGCAAGAAAGAAATTCTCATCTCCCTCCACCGGCATAAGATCTCGGAGATTTTAGAGATCTGCAAGGTTGGAATTCTTGAATTTAAGAAAGAAAAAAGTCATTATGATGTATATGTTTCTAGTTTTAAAGCTGATCACCTGAAAAATAAGTATCTCTTGGAGATAGTTGACGCGGATTCAAAATGTATCGAATTGGTGAAGGAAATCGATGTCGATACCGTTGAAAATCTAGTGCGATAGCTGATCTTGTAGGGTGTGTTCCCTACTGCACCCCCTACCATCTTCATGGATAAATTTTTGGGAACGCACCATAGTCGTAAATTCCTTGAAGCAAGTAGTAAGTAGCCACAACCTAACAAAGCTCATACACACCGACCGCCGAGAGCCGATTAGTTATGATGCAAAGGTTGTCTGCAGCGGGTGTGGGCATCAAGCAGATGAAAGAAAGAGGTTGCTTGCCGTTGCGTTTTTGGTTGCGTGGTTGTTAGGTTGGGGAGAGCGATCGCCTGCCTATCGTTTGGGTTGATGAAGGAAGCTTCACGACTCCACCACAGGCAGACGAATTCTTGTCATGACAGCGAACGATATCTAACGAGAGAATAAGACGTTGACCTCCTTGGGTTCGAGCATGACAAAGGAGGGATGAGGTGAGCAGCGGGATGTGATCTCCTTTTGTCCAAGCGTGACTCAAGAGGGCTAGACCTTGGTGCAATCTAGAGATCAGCTAGACTTAACAACCGGCTAACCGGCTAGGCATACAGATCAGCGACGTAGTCGGCATAGCCGTTGTAGAGCAGCGTCGGTTGCTGTTCCCAGGAAAACTCGGAGCCAGGGCCGACCAAGCGTTCTGTCGCTTGTGACCAGCGGGGATGGGGGACATCTGGCTCCACATTCGATTCAAACTTATATTCATTGCCGTTGATGGTGTTCCAAAACGTGGCGGGTTGCTCGGCCACAAACTCAATGCCCACCACCGACTTGGCACCCTTAAAGCCATATTTCCAAGGCACCACCATGCGAATAGGAGCACCGTGCTGTTTCGGCAGGGTCTGCCCGTAGGCTCCCACAGCGAAAAAGGCGAGATCGTTAGCCATTTCTTCGATGCGCAGCCCTTCGGTGTAGGGCCAGGGGAGGAAGGACGACCGCAGACCGGGGCCTTTGGTCACCTCGGAGTCGTAGTAGGAGGTGAAGCGGACGTATTTGGCATCGCTGCTAGGTTCCACGGCCTCTAAAATTCGGCTCATGGGGAAGCCAATCCAGGGCACCACCATGGCCCAAGCTTCTACACAACGGAAGCGATAGACCCGTTCTTCTAGGGGAAAGTTGAGCAGGTCTTCTAGGCCGTAGGTGGTGGGGTTTTTGACCAAACCGCCGACGTTCAGCGTCCAGGGATTGGTGGGTAAGGCCTGGGCATTTTGCCAGATGGACTTGGTGCCGCCAAATTCGTAGAAGTTATTGTAGGTGGCCGCAAGTTGACGGCCGGTGATCGGGCGATCGCCCTCCCGAAAATTAGCATTGGCCACGGCATTGAGATCCTGCACCCCCGCCAAGGGATCGCGATCGCGCTGGGTGGAGGCTTGGCAGGCTGTGAGCGGTGCAGCGGCGGCGATCGCCCCCAGACCGATCATAGATTTCATAAACTTACGCCGTCCCCAGAAGGCGGATTCGGCGGTAACTGGCTGGTCGATTACCTGCCAGGGTTTTGGAACTCGAATCAAAACCATACTGCGTCCCCATCGTCTGAATAATCCTCTGCGTCTTTATCTTGACGCAATCATCAGGATCTGGGCAATGGCAATCCCTGAGACGACCACTGGGCAAGCAACGCGTTAACCACCTGATCCAGCCCCACGGCACGGGATGCTTTAAGCAGGTAGCGATCGCCGGGCTGGACGCTGTCTAGAAGATAATCAATCACCTGCTGATGGGTCTCAAAGACATGGCATGGCAGGGATCCAGCGCCAGCGATTAGAGCATCTCGTTCTTCTGGATCGGCCAGGATCAGGATCTGGTCTAGATTGAGCTGCTGGGCCACGTGGCCCACCTGTCGATGCAGAGCGGGCGATCGCTCTCCCAGCTCTTTCATGGTTCCCAAAATAGCAATGCGGCGCTGGCCGGGCGTATCCGCCAGCAATCGCAGGGCTGCGGTCATGGATTCTACCCCCGCGTTGTAGGTTTCATCCAGCACCATCACATCCTGGGGCAGGGTGTGGCAACGGGATCGCCCCTCAGGCAGGGTCACCGGCACCTCGTCACCGAGGGTTGTCCAATCGATACCCACCGCTTGGGCTACCGCCAGGGCCGCGAGGTAGTTGATGGCGTTATGGCGACCGGGCAGCGGGACGGCGATCGCCTGCCCCTGCACCCGCAGTTGGTCAGGAGCTGTCCATTCCCCCTGCAGATCGCCCCCGTCTAGACCGTAGGTGAGGACGCGACCGTTCCAGACTGTAGTGGCCGTGTCCATCAGCCGCTGGTTGTCGTGGTTGAGGATGGCTATGCCGTCAGGACGGAGGTTGGCCAGCAGTTCGCACTTGGCATCGGCGATCGCCTGCTCCGAGCCCAGGCGACCAATGTGGGCCGTGCCAACGTTGGTGATCACCGCAATATCGGGCTGGGCTATTTGGGTCAACAGGGCAATTTCTCCCGCCCCCCGCATTCCCATCTCCACCACCGCAAACTGATGCGCCGCCGTCAGTTCTAGCAAGGTCTTCGGTACGCCAATTTCGTTGTTGTAGTTAGCGCGGGTTTTCAGCACCGCGCCTTGGGTGCCCAGCACCGCTGCAATCAGCTCCTTCGTCGTCGTTTTACCCACCGACCCGGTCACCGCCACAACGGGCCCTGGAAAGCGTTGCCGCCAACCGCTACCCAAGGCTTGGTAGGCCGCCAGGGTATCCGGCACCACCCACAAGGGCGCGGCTTCCAACCCTGGGGGAATCTGATCCACCACCGCCGCGATCGCCCCTTGTTCTAACACCTGGGCTACAAAGTCATGACCATCAAAGCGATCGCCCCGCAGCGCCACAAACAAATCGCCCGGCTGTAGGGTACGGCTATCGGTGGTCATATGGGCGATCGCTTGATGCAGATCCAGGCTAGATGGGCTGGTGGCAGCAGGTAGGAGAACACCAAGATCAGCCAGGGTAAACGGTTTGACCATAGAGATTGCAACAACTGACAACACTAGCGAAGGTTGAACAGGCCCCTTAACCCAAAGACTGGAGAGCGATCGTCAAGGTGTATCGCCAGCCTTTCGATCGGTGCAGGACATAATCTAGGTGCTATCATACCGCTCCTCCGGACGCCTAGCGTGGGAGGCAGATATCCCTAACGATCGAGAGGTTCATCTCCGCCTCGTTGGTCATCTCCGCAACTTCACGTAGTCTTTACGAAAGATTCATCGTTTAGGGACAGATTTAACCGATGATATGACCGTGATCACCCTGATTCCCCCCGATGCTGTAGTACGATATGGGGCACGATTATTCTTAAATCATCTTTAAAGGCCAACTCAGCCGCTCTTGTCAATCATCATCTGGATATAGTCATGAGGATCTGACTTGAGTTACATTAATGAACGCTTCTCTCACCATCAGGTTTAGCTGAAACCCCTTCGCTATCGCGATTACGATCATTCACCCTCACTCCAGAACGAGCTCGTTCTGTTCATCCAGCTCATGAGCAGCTATAGCAGACCGATTGAATCTAGCGAACAGGCGTTGTATGACCACTTCTTACAGTGGGTTGATCGCGAACCACCGGAAGCCTTAATTCAGCGGTTCAAGTCCCTATTCATTGATGGTGGAACCTACAGCGATCGCGAGATATCCAAGGCCTTGGGGCAGGTTGTTTGTTCGGGCTCGGCGGATGAAGAGTTTCGCTTTGTGGTGAACCGCTGTTGCCACATTTTAATCAACCGTTGGCAGGCGCGATCGCAGTTTCAGCCCGCCGTGCTGGATTTGATTGCCCTGTTCGATCAAGTGCAGGCGCGGCCAACATCAGGAGGGCTTTATCGCTCTCGCAGCACCCGCCGCTTGCAAGACTTGGTGGTTGATTTCACCAGCACGGAGCAATGCCTCACCCTCCGGCGCTTAGCCAGGGTTTTGAGCGAACATCTAGACACCAATCGCTCTGGCTCCCAAGACCTAGGCATGTTAATTCCTCGCTATCCCTATCTCTACGAGCATTGTTTGCTGAATGACGATAGCGTCTCAGAACAAAAATCTACCGTTCGCAAGCTCCAAGCTGAACGTCAGCGCCAGTTTGAAGTAGACCTCAGCCGTTATGTAACGTCGATGGTGCGGCGATCGCCTGCGATGTCTCCCAGCGCGGCTGCGATCGCTGCCCCAACGGTGCAAAATCCTACCCTCTTGGGCGATCGCGCCTTGGGAGGAGCGCTGAAGCATTATCTAGGACGGGTGGATGGCTCGAATACCTACCGTGACCTGGCCCAAGGGTTCATGGCTCGCAGTCAGCACACGCCGTCCTACCGACTGTTCAAGAATGATTTGTTTGAATACATCACATCGTCCGTCGATGGCGACTATGGGGCGCGGCAGTTTAGCAACCAGCTTTATCAACAGCTCCGAGTTGCATCGCCGGAAAATGACGATCGCCGTCTCAGTGATTTTCTGGTGGTGCGCACCTGTAGCCAGCTCCTGAATTTCTTGGTGGTGGAAAGTCCCCAAAATCCTCGCCATTTTGTGTTTATGGATCTGATCAGCAACCTTGGCCCGGTGGTCACCGCTGGGCTGTTGCTGAAGATTGTGCTGATTTGCCGCAAGGTGAAGCCCTATCTAGAACGCCGCCTCTCGATTTTGTTCAACCATTATGAAAGCTGTGAACAGGCAACGGTGCAATGGCTCGTGCAGGTGCTCGAAACCATGAACCTAGCTCTCTGTCTACATTTTGGCAATATTGACCTATCGTTTATCCGCTAGCGATCGCCCCCTAGAATTCGTAGATAGACGTCACTCAAGGAAGCTACATTGCCGGGTTTCGACGTCGCTCAATCCTCTTCTCATCAGTAACTGCACGGTAGGTAATGCTACCCCTAACTAGGTTACGTCAGCTCCTCCGATCGCTCCCCTTGGGGTAGAAAAACAGTGACGCGGGTGCCCTGCTGCGGACTGCTGTCGATCGTAATCGTGCCGTGGTGGTTTTCGACAATCACCTGAGCGATCGCCAGGCCCAACCCCGATCCGGCCGACTGGGGGCGATCGCCATCACTGCTGTGGGTGCGAGCTGGATCAACCCGGTAGAACCGATCAAAGAGATGGGGCAGAGCATCCGGTGGGATGCCAATGCCGGTATCCTGGACGACGATCTCCAACCCCGGTAGGCCATGGCGCGATCGCCCCTCTAGGGTGACCTGTACCTGACCGCCGTTGGGAGTATAGCGAATACTGTTGCTGACTAGGTTGGTGAAGAGGCGACTTAGCTGATCGCGATCGCCCCGCAGATGGTAGCGGCTGGCTGGACTGGGTTGGGCATCGGGCTGGGCCCAGTGGAGGGCGATCGCCTTTTCATCTGCCATGCTGTGCTGCTCTTCCAAAACTTCGGTGAGCAACTCCCGAAGCTGAATCGGGTCTTGCCGCAGTGTCACCAGGCTACTATCTTGACGGGCCAGGAACAGGAGGTCATCCACCAGCCGCCCCAGCCTCCGAGTGAGCCGTTCCACCACCTGGAGTTGTTGCTGCTGCCATTCTGGATCTGGATCCGTCAGCGCCGCCTGCACATTGGTTTGAATCACGGCGATCGGGTTGCGCAATTCGTGGGATGCATCAGCGGTGAACTGCTTCAGCCGTTGATAGGAGTCGCGCACGGGAGCGATCGCCAACCCCGACAGCAGCCAGCCAATAGCCGCCACCCCGCCTACCATCAAACTAGTGCCTAGGCTCAAATCTACAATCAGCCGCCGCGTGGGCTTGGTCACCTCAAACCAAGGATGACTCACCCGTAGATAGCCCAACACCTGCCGCCCCCGCTCGATCCGCTGGGTCACCTGGCGCAGCACTTGGTCGCCGCTCAGATGCACCGTCTCACCCTGGGGATTGAGGTGAACTGGAATTTGGGGCTGGCTGGCAAAGGTAGACCACAGCAGGTCACCCGTAGGACTGAACCATTCCAGATCAATATGGTCGTCTTCCACCGTATCGGCATTGTCGCGAAAACTTGCCTCTAGGTTGACCTGATACTGGCGCGGCGCGAGGGGATTATCTTGGGGAACGGCTTCAATCACCAGCGATCGCCCAATAATTTCCACCACATGGTTGAGGGTATCGTCCACCCGCTCCACCAAGGTATTGCGCACGTAGACGTAAAACCCGGTGGCAAACAGCAGCAGCAGCACCGCTGTCACGGTGGTATACCACAGAGCTAAACGGCGGCGGGTCGCCTGAAACATGCCATACTCCTTGGCGCTATTGGGCGCTACGATCCTGAGTATATCGTTCCTGCTAACGATTAAGGGAGCAGCGATCGCCTCCGAGAGCTTAAAACAGGAAGTAGCGCTGGGCCATGGGCAGCACCTCCGCCGGTTCACAGGTGAGCAACTCACCATCGGCCCGCACTTCGTAGGTTTCTGGATTCACCTCCATCACCGGCTGGTAGTTATTCAGCTTCATATCTGCCTTGCGCACATTACGGATATTCATCACCGCCACCGCTGGCTTTTGCAGCCCAATCTTACCTGCAATGCCCTGAGCCACTGCCGCCTTCGAGACAAAGGTCAGCGATGTCGCCGCGATCGCCCCCCCATAGCTGCCAAACATCGGCCGCATATGCACCGGCTGGGGCGTGGGAATACTGGCATTAGGATCGCCCATCTGGGCCCAAGCGATCGCCCCGCCTTTAATCACCAATTCTGGCTTCACGCCAAAGAACGCCGGTTTCCACAGACAAAGATCCGCTAACTTACCTTCCTCAACTGAGCCAATTTCATGGGCAACGCCATGGGTAAGAGCCGGGTTAATCGTGTACTTCGCCACATAGCGCTTAGCTCGGTGATTATCATTGCGATCGCTATCTTCCGACAATGGGCCGCGCTGCACCTTCATCTTATGGGCCGTCTGCCAGGTACGGATAATCACCTCGCCTACGCGCCCCATGGCTTGGGAGTCGGAAGAAATCATGCTAAAAGCACCTAGGTCATGCAAGATATCTTCAGCCGCGATCGTTTCTCGGCGAATGCGCGATTCTGCAAACGCCACATCTTCAGGAATGCTGCGGCTCAGATGATGGCACACCATCAACATATCCAAATGTTCTTCTAACGTATTCACCGTATAGGGACGGGTGGGATTCGTCGAAGAAGGCAACACATTAGACTCGCCACAAACCTTGATAATATCTGGCGCATGACCGCCCCCAGCACCCTCCGTATGATACGTGTGAATCGTTCGTCCCTTAAAGGCAGCGATCGTATCTTCCACAAAACCAGCTTCATTGAGGGTATCGGTGTGGATGGCGACCTGGAGATCATAGTCCTCAGCAACGCTCAGGCAGGTATCGATCGCCGCTGGCGTTGTCCCCCAATCTTCATGGAGCTTCAGCCCGATCACCCCCGCCATCACCTGCTCAATCAATCCTGGCTGCTGAGCGCTGTTGCCCTTACCCATGAAGCCAAAGTTCAGCGGAAAGGCATCCGTTGCTTGCAGCATCCGCCAAATATGCCAAGCGCCGGGGGTGCAGGTGGTGGCATTGGTGCCGGTGGCCGGGCCTGTACCACCACCGATCATCGTCGTCACCCCAGAGGCGATCGCTGTCTCAATTTGCTGGGGGCAGATGAAGTGAATGTGGGCATCAATGCCACCCGCCGTGAGAATCATGCCCTCGCCAGCGATCGCCTCCGTACCCGGCCCGATAATAATGTCTACGTCATCTTGAATGTAGGGATTGCCAGCTTTGCCGATTTTGTAGATCCGTCCATTTTTGAGCCCCACATCCGCCTTGACAATGCCCCACCAGTCCAAAATCAGCGCATTGGTGATCACGGTGTCCACAGCACCCTCCGCCGTGGAGATGGGCGATTGTCCCATACCATCGCGGATCACTTTGCCGCCGCCAAACTTCACCTCGTTGCCGTAGGTGGTAAAGTCCTGCTCCACTTCGATAATCAGAGCTGTATCAGCCAATCGGATGCGATCGCCTACGGTGGGCCCGTAGGTTTCGGCATAGGCGCGGCGATCCATGCGATAGCTCATAGCACTCCCTCAATGTTGACATTCATGGGCGATTGTCTCAGGGGTCTGGTTTACACCGTTGTACCCTAGGACACTAACTCGCAAAGGGTACCACAGAGCGATCGGCTTTTGACAGGTGTTGCTGAAGGTTAAGGCGATCAGGCTGCATTCGGCATTTGAAGCGACCTTAATACCACTCTTGAACATTAGACACGTGTTCCATGCATAACCGCCGAATCCTCAACCGAAGAGTGGGGTATCGGCATTTGTATACATCTGATGAAAGCATTTTTATCGGGGAGCACCTATGAATACACTAGGTACAATAGTACTTGCTGGGCTAACAGCCACACTTATCTCTATGGCTGCCACCAAACCCAGTGAAGACGACTATATTCAACATGCAACGACTGTCATTCCGCCAAAAGTTTGTGTGGACTTAGCCCTCAGAGCAAATCCTTCCATAACCAGACAGAATGTGATTCAGACTTGTGAGAATGCAGAAGATATTTCTAAGTTTTTTTTAGATATACTTCCATTTCCCTTACGTAGATTTCTCGATAGAGGGCTCCAAAATTTTGTGACCAATAATTCAGGTTGTAAGGATTATTTTGTATTGCAGATATGTTCCACAGATTTGTTAGTCTATGAACATAAAAGTCTGGCGGTTTTTGGCCGATTGATCGACCTAGATCCTTAGCCCTACCTTCAGATTAGGCAGTCCCCCGGTTGACCATCTTTAACCAGGATAGCTAGATGCTGAGCGATGTCTGACTTACTGCCAGCGACCCACCACAAGACGAATCGTGCCATCAGCCAGCGTTTCTTCCTCTTCGATCGCAAACCCTTGGGCCGGGGCGATCGCTTTCAGGTGATGGTAACCATAGCGCTGGGTGAGTTGATTGAGCCAATCTTGACCATAGTCATGGCCGCGATCGTAGTCAGAAATAATTGCTTGGTAAGTGCCGTCAGCCTGGCGCTTGAAGCCAAGGTCGTTACTGAGATGGCCAAGATACTTGCGGCGAACGATCACCTCAGCGGTTTGCGATCGCAGGTCTCCTTGGTAGCCATACAGCGGTTGGGCGGTTGTGTGATGTTCCACGGTGCGGAAACCAAGGTCTGCCAAGGCTTGCAGGAGAGCATCAGCACTCTTAATCTGAGTCTTGATAGCGGAGAAGTGGGACATGGATTTATGGCGGGGTTCATTAGCCCTATGCTAACTCAACACCTCGAAGATCCTGTCATGGGTCATGGTGTTGCGTTCATGCTCTGAAACCAAAACTATGGTCATCATCTAAGTGCCTAGCTTGTCTCATCGTCTAACCTTCTTCTGCCGGAAGCGATCGCTCTTCAGCAATATCTTGATAAAACAGATAACCTACATAGAGCGACGCCACTGCGGCAAAATAACACCAGACAGAAACCAAACCTGCACTAAAAAATCGAGACACAACCACCAATGCCGCAAAAACTAGCCAGCCTAGTCCCTGCACGGCAGACTGATTCACCAACAGTAACGGGGCTAAGATAATCGAAATGTAAAGCGATCGCCCTAGGTGTTCCAAGAAAGGATAGGGCGTCAGGTTTTGGAGCATATAGGTGAGCGATCGCTCCTGGACAGTCACGGTCAGCCAATCGGGATTGAGCACTAAGGGCACCAAGAAATAGGCAGCCAACAGCATTCCCACTAGGGTCATCGTCTGCCACAGCCGCCTGAGGCGCGATCGCGTTTCGAGCATCCAGGCCATGAACGGCGTCCAGACAAGCCAGAAACCATGGGAAAAGAAGATAAATCCCGTTGCCGCCGCTGCAACCATGGCTGAATCATTGGCGTCTAGCCCCAGCCAGACGACGCCTTCAATGGCTTGCTGGATGCCAAAAGCCAGCGGGAAGGCGGCCAGGGGTAGGTAGTGGCGATCGCTTTGCCAAGCTTTGTTGATACACCACCCGCCAATGGGCAGAAGCGCGGCACTGATGGTGAAACTCGCGGTTGCAGAAAAGCACATGGCTCCACTCCTCATACATTGAGTTCAGCACTGTTGTTGTTCTTGGGCTGAATCGTTTCTTGTACCGATGTATCATCTATCCTAACTGACCTGGGTTTTCATGGGACAACCGTGGATGATAGAAGCTGGATATCTTCTGTAGTAGCATCAGTTTTGACCTCTCTCGCTAGCTCACTCCTGGCCCTTATCCCTCACTCCCGCTCCGAGGAATCAATGCCGCGTTGAGTGGCGTAGCGGCGCAGTTCTGCCATGAGCTGACCATCCTTCGAGGCCGTTCTAGCTCCGGCTTCCGCTGCCCAACGCTTCAGGTATTCAATTTGGTCGCGAGCGATCGCGGCTAGGGGTACGGTTTCCTCGATCGCCAGCATAATATCTTCGGTGGTGAAGTCTCGACGCTGACCGTTGACCACTTGGCTATAGCCTCGATGGACGCCGTCGATGATCACCTGCTCAATTTCCGCACCGCTGAAGTTCTTAGCCTGGCGAGACAGAAGGGCTAGGTCAAACTCTCGCAGACGGGTGGGACGCAGTTTTTGCAGATGTACCTTGAAAATATCCTGGCGCTCTGCTTCTGTAGGTAAGTTGAGGAAAAAGATTTCGTCAAATCGTCCCTTGCGCAGCAGTTCGGCGGGCAGAATTTGCACATTATTGGCCGTCGCTACGATGAAGACTGGGCTGGTTTTTTCCTGCATCCAGGTAATTAAGCTACCGAAGACTCGCCGACTGGTGCCCGAATCGCCATCAGCACCGCTGGTAATGTTGCCGAAGGCTTTGTCGATTTCATCAATCCATAGCACACAGGGAGCGATCGCTTCCACCAACTGAATCATCTGCCGCACCCGGCTTTCGCTCTCGCCCACGATGCCGCCAAAGAGGCGGCCGCTATCGAGTCTTAGCAGCGGCAGTCGCCATTCACTGGCAATGGTCTTGGCGGAGAGCGATTTCCCGGTGCCCTGAATGCCCACCAGTAGGACACCCTTAGGATTGGGGATGCCATAGCGTCGTGCTTCTTCCGTGAAGGCATCCTGCCGCATCCGCACCCAGAGCTTTAGGTTTTCCAAACCCCCAACGCTTTTCAGGGAATTTTGGGGAGTAAAGAATTCTAGAATTCCCGTCTGGCGAATTGCCTGTTTTTTCTCCTCCAAAACATTCAAAATGTCGGATTCATTCACCTGCTGTTTGGCAGCGATCGCCTTCGCCAAAACTCGACGAATACGTTCTCGACTCAGACCCTGGCAGGCTTTGACGAGCTGTTCCCGCGCTAGGCCAGTCACCTTCAGCGTATCGGTCACCACCAGCGATGAAATCAGATAGTTAATCTCTGCTGCATCAGGTAAGGGAAAATCAATGACCGTAATATCTTCCGCTAACCCAGGGGGAATTTCTAGGGTATGGCTGAGTAAGATCAGCGTCTTGCGGCTGCGCTTCAGGTCGCGGGTCAGGTTTTTCAGTTCGCGGATTACCGGAGCCTGTTTTTCACTGTTGGGCTGCTGTAGGGTGGGATGCAGATCCCGTAACACAAATAGTACGGGCTCTTGGGGCGGCACCTGGGCAATGCGCGCCAGAGCTGCCATCACCGATCCCTTGGCCGTGCCGTCATCGCTCCAGCCCCGCACCACGTCCCACAACAGCAGGTGTCGAGGCGGATCGGTGAGCGCCGCTACCCGCTGCAGAACCTGTTCCACCGGCTCCTCCTCCACCGACACGATGTAGAGAATCGGAAAGCGGGCCCGAATCATCAGGTCAAGTTCATGGACAAGGGGCTGGTGGGGCAGGGGAGGAGATGGGGTCATGGCTCCAGAAGCGATCGCCTTCTTCTAGGATGCCACAGGGCTAGCCACTACACCTTGCCGTTCTAGGGCCGCCGCCACTTGGAAGAGCTTCGCTTCTTGGTAGGGCGCGGCAATGAGCTGGACGCCGATGGGTAGTGCGCCGGGGCGGGCCACCGGCACCGACAGCGCCGGTAGACCAATGAAGGAAATGGGCTGGGTGAAGCAACCGAGATGGGCACGGGGCACCAGCTCCACGCCGTCGATCACCATGCGGGTTTGGCCAATTTCCGGCGCAGGACAGGGAGTGGCAGGGGTCATAATCACGTCTACGGTTTGGAATACTTGAGCGACCTGAGCCTGGTACCAACGGCGGAATCGCTGCGCCTGAATATACCAATCGCTAGGCACCATCGCCCCGGCAATCAGGCGATCGCGGGTGGCGGGGTCGAAGTCTTGGGCCCGTCGTCTGAGGTTAGCCATGTGAAGATTGCCGCCCTCGCTGGCCGTGATCACATAGGCAGCGGCCCGGGCCCGGCTCGATTCTGGCAGGGTGACTCGCTGAGTGACCCCGAGGGCGCTGGCCACCTGGTCTAGAGCGGCAAACACCTCGGGCAGGCCGCCTTGGGCAAAGTAGTTATCGGCGATCGCTATCCGCAGGGCATCGGGATCGCCATGCAGCTGATCGAGGGTGGTTACGGGGGGGCGATCGCTGCACACCGGATCCCGTGGGTCAGGGCCCTGTATGGCATCAAAGCTAGCGGCGACGTCACGCACGGAGCGGGCGAAGGGGCCGATGTGATCCAAGCTGGCGACAAAGGGGAAGCTCCCGGCCCGCGACAGGCGGCCATAGGTGGGCTTGAGGCCAAAAATGCCGCAAAGAGACGCCGGAACGCGAATCGAGCCGTTGGTATCTGACCCCAGGGTGAGGGGCACCAAGCCCGCCGCTACGGATGCCGCTGAGCCGCCGGAGGAGCCCCCTGCCACTCGGTCTACATCATGGGGATTGCGGGTGTTGCCGTAGTGGGTATTTTCCGTGACAAACCCGTAGGCATATTCGTCCATGTTCAGCGCCCCCATGAGGATGCCCCCGGATTGCTTGAGGCGGGCGATCGCTGTGGCATCCTGGATGGCGGGGGGCGTATCTCGCTCAATCATGGAACCGGCTAGGGTAGTCAGACCGGCGATGTCAAACAGGTTTTTCACCGCAAAGGGCACACCTGCCAAGGGCCCTGGGTCTTGTCCAGCAGCGATCGCTTCATCCACCGCTTGGGCCTGGGCCATGGCATCGTCGGCTAAAACCGCCGTGAAGCAATTTAGTCGGGCATCCTGGGCCTGGATGCGATCGAGGCTGGCGGTGACGACATCCACGGCGCTGACGGTCTGGGCCCGCACAGCGGCGGCAGTGGCGATCGCATCGGCAGTGGCGAGGTCAATCATGGCTTGGAAAATCTGGCGAAAAGATAGGGGAAAGATCGTCTGCGGGAGATAGCTCAAAGGCAATCACCGGCTGGGCTACACCGTAGATCATCGTCACATTGCGAATCACCGCCGTACGGGACTCCGGGGGAAGCGATAGCCCCATCAAAGCAGCGGTGTGATCAACGTAGGCGCTAAAATCTGGCTCGGGAGAAGGCGTGGACATAAACAACAGAACTGCCGGGAGCAGAAGCTTGGGAACGTAGGAACGACGGCTGATTCACTGGCATCCCTGCCCTCACCCTAAATCCCTCTCCCAGAACGGGAGAGGGACTTTGAATCCGACTCCCCCCGCTCTGGGAGAAGGGGTTGGGGGATGTAGAGCTTGCGCTTCCCGGAGGGTGGGTCAACTTGCAAAACTGGGATGCACTCCGTAGGAACAACGGTGGGAAGCAGGAGAAATGGTGAATATTGGTGTGATTCCCTTTCCTTTAATACCATTGGAGGGACGAAAATGGGATGTAGGTGAGCAGATGTTGACCAATCCTGATCCTTCTGCCCATCGACTACACTCTAGGCGTTGTCGTCTCCAGTCTTCCGAACATCCCCCGTCCCCAATCTGGCTTGATCCTACAACCGCCGAGCATTCAGCATGGACTCTCTTCTTCTCATCGCCAGCCTCATCCTCTTGGGTCTGGTTGCCTTCTACACCTGGTTTGTGTTTCAACTGCTGCAAACCGTGCGCCGCGAAAGCCACCTCTACCGCAGCAGCTTAGACCAGCAACTGCGGCTGACCACCTTTCCCCATCTCTACTGCGACCTGAGTAGCGATCGCCCCTCCGGCACCCTCACCCTAGAGATCTATAACATTGGCTCCCAGCCCAGCACCGATATCCTGGTGAGCACCATCGGCACCTACACCGCCGAAACCTTGGATGTGGCGACTCTGATGCGCAACTACATCCAGCCCCGCCATCGCAAATATCCCCTCCAGCCCGACAAAGTTGGCTACTACGGCATCCGCAGCAGCGTTCGTAGCCCCATGTTGCCCTACCAAAAACGGCTGGCGATCGCCCTGCAGTTTCCCGTCTGCCCCGTGGATGTCTACGCTCTCGTGCAGTACCGCACCATCGTGGGTGAAAACTACTATCAGCTTTATTGCTTCTCGGAGCTGGACGACCAAGGCCAGTATCGCGCCAACATTCCCGATGCCCATCCCTTGACGCCCATCGAACGCATCCATTTCTACGACCTCGATGCCCTAGAGCCACCTGCCCGTGAGGGATCTCTTCCTTTTTCCCTGGCAGATTTCATTGATTTGTGGAACCATTCCATCTCCCAGCGGTTTACCACCCTCTATACCGGCGACTATGCCGCCCCAACCGAACTGGAGGTGAATCGCCCGTCAGTCTAGGTCTAAGGACAGAGTGCAGCCTTCGAACCGAACCAAATCGGGCGGCATTTACCCGTCTAGAGAACGTAGGATAATCGGACGGACTTCATTAAGATTGGAGATAGGTGCAGAGCCAGTACCGATTTGCCATGGTCTAATTCTGGTAACCGCGCGATCGCGCCCCTGCATCTATTACTGAACTCACGGGATAACCTGCATGAACAACAACATACGCATTGGCAACTTGTTCGGGATTCCCTTTTACGTCAATCCCTCCTGGTTCATTGTGTTGGGGCTAGTCACCCTCACCTACAGCGGACAGCTTGCCGTGGTCTTTCCAGAACTAGGGGCACTGGCTTGGGTACTGGGGTTAGCAGCAGCGCTGATGTTGTTCGCGTCGGTATTAGCCCATGAGCTAGGGCATAGCGTGGTGGCGCTCAGCCAAGGCATTGAAGTGAATTCCATCACCCTCTTCATTTTTGGTGGACTGGCTAGCCTCGGCGAAGAATCCAAAACCCCAGGCGATGCCTTCAAGGTGGCGATCGCTGGCCCATTAGTCAGCTTTCTCCTATTCGGCATTTTTTCCTTGGTCGGCGCTGTTGTGCCTCTGCCGGGGCCCTTCCAAGCGATCGTGGGCTTATTGGCCTACATTAACCTCGCCCTCGGTGTATTCAACCTAATCCCCGGTCTACCCCTCGACGGCGGCAACGTCCTCAAAGCCCTGGTCTGGAAAATTACTGGCAAACCCTACAAAGGTATTGCCTTTGCCAGCATCGTCGGTCAATTCTTCGGCTGGGTCGGCATTCTCTTGGGGGTTGCCTCCATCTTTAATCTCACCAGCTTCGGCAGTGTCTGGACGTTGCTGATCGGCTGGTTCCTCCTACAAAATGCGGGTCGCTCGGCTCAGTCGGCAGCTATCCAAGAAAAGATGAGCGGCTACACGGCCCTAGACGCCATCTATGCCGACAGCCCCGTCACCAAAGGCAGTCAATCGCTGCGAGAATTGGCCAACAACTACATCATTGGCAGCCAGCGCGACTGGCGCAAGTTCTTGGTCACCAATGACGACGGTCAGCTCGTCGGCGAAATCGATGTGGATGCCCTGAAAACCATTCCCACCAACGACTGGTGGTCAGTAACTGTTAACCAACTCACCCATCCCATTGAAACCCTGACAACCGTTCCTGCCAAGATGCCGCTGCTAGAAGCCCTCGGTCTCTTCCAAGACGATAATGCTGGCGTCGTCGTGGTCGTCAATGAGAACAACCAGGTGCTCGGTCTACTAGAGCGCGATTCAATTTTCCAGATGCTCCAGCGTCAGGAAGAGGAGAATACTACCGAAGAAGCGATCGCCATCAAAACACCCAGCGATGCCCCTAGCGATTCAATCTAATCGGCTCCAGCACCTCATCTGTAGGGGCATATGGCAGGACATCCCAGGGATGCTCCTGCTGTCTACTAATCCCCCACTAATCCAACAATTCTCAGTACGAACTAAGTTGAACAGCTTGAGCAGTGAATTTGGCTCGAACTGAAGTATGCAGCGCCGTCTAAGGCTATCAACAACGGAGCAAAAGTCTTCTAACTGCCACAGCTGTTCAAACACCTACAGGGTATCCTCAAACCATGGAAAGACCTACTCCGGGGCCACCGCCTCTAGTCAATCTCGGATGTGGTGGTCGCTTGGAATCTAATGGACTTCAAACAGGCTTTGGGCATTGCTTTTCCCTTTGTTGCCCTCCATCATGCGCTGATACGCCAGAGATGAGGGAATTTGGGCAAAAAATACGCTGAACGCTCTCAAAGCCTCATCTTTCGTCCATATGGGGTATTCTTGCCCGTGTGCTTGTCTGGCAGAGAGGACGAGTGCTGGCGAAACAAACTGACTATGCTGTCAAACAATCCCCATCCTTCTCAAGGGAAGATATTTTATTGGTTATTCTTCATCTCTATGCTGCGGGGAAGAACTTCCCATTAACGCTGCTGAAAACGTTTTTTTAGATCCTCCTGTAGAAAGATGATTTTATCTAACAAACCCTTTGAATTTTCAAGAAACGTGAGGATTTTGGTTCATCTGTCCCAGAAATCCACAGGTTTGACTTTGAACATTAAGAAGTGTTTTATTTACGTGCGACCTTAGAGATAGATCGCTCGCTGAGCCATGACTTCAATCTCACCTTGAACTAAGTCAACAGAGAGATACCAATATCAATGGGGCTCTCTATCGTAGTAGTAGAACTTAGTTAAAAAAGAAGGAAATCCCATGGCATTACATAAGATTAAAGACTTCTATCCTGATTATCCGGAAATGTTTGGCGATAACGATATTATTGGCTATGACCTCTATGCAGATCGGGATGATCACGTAGGATCGGTTGATAATATATTGATCGATGAAGACGGCAAAATTCGCTACCTAGTCGTTAGTACCGGGATTTGGATTTTTGGGAAGAACGTACTGCTGCCCGTTGGTCGTGCCCGTGTTGACTATAACGATCATCGAGTCTATGTAGACGCATTGACTCACAAGCAGGTTGAAGAACTGCCCAAGTATAACAGCGACATG
>DATNRH010000437.1 GCA_036703605.1 Candidatus Obscuribacterales bacterium
TGGTTCTCAATTGCGGATAGCCTGCAATAACCTCGCGCGAGGTATTGAGGCCTTGGTTGGCTCACATGGTTTAGGCATGTGGGTAAACACTGGCCCGGTGTTGGCGCACCGGGTCAGTGCCTCTCTCTAATCGTTCTGTATTGCTTGGGATTGAATCAGTCGATCCAGCTTGCCGTTAATGTCCCGCAGGTCTTGCCGAATCTCCGCTCTGAGTACATCGATGCGGCTGTCGCTGCGTGCCTGGTTTTTGTTGATGAACTCGATGGACTGCGAGTTTTGGGATACCCGCTGATCAATGCTGCTCGCCCAGATGAACGCCGAAATGGCGATGCCCAGCGTCGTCAGGATATGACCGACGCTGATCGACTTGTCTATGTGAAACTGTCGACGGACAGTATTCATATTGTCACCTTGCGACACGAGGCCTCCTGCATATAAAAAACCCGGCTCATTGGCCGGGTAAAGGTTGATTCTCATCGAGTTCAGAGGGGTGGGCTCCCCTCTAGGGCAGAACGCCCAAGTTAGAGAAACCATACCCTTCTACTGCAGAAATGTGATTGCCCGCAGGCATGAAGTGTTGTTACTGGCGAAGCTGGCCGGAGGTGTAGCGCATCTGCCCAGCGGTGTTGAGTACCTGGGCGACACCGATCTGATACTTGGCGATCATTTCCAGAGTGGCTCGGTGGGCCATCCAGGCGGCGGAGACGTCGTAGCCTAGTGCTGTGACATCGGCCAGTACGTATTCGATGGGGTTGGGGTAGCTGGGATCGAACAAATCCTGGTTAGAGAGCTCACCACCCCAGCTTGATGCGGGGTAGTTGTGAAGGCGATGTTGCTCAGCGGCTTTGCGCTCTTCCTGAAGCCGGATTTCCAGTGCTTCGCGCTCCCTTTTGACTTTGGCGAGCTCGAATTCGAGGTGGTCTACTTGATTGCTGAGGCTTGCCTCTCTGGAGCTGTTAGTTGAGTCCTTGAAACCAAAAAGAGTACCGAAAAAACTGATCATGAAGTGAATCCCTATAAACCTAGGTGTCTGAGTCAGACTACACTTAGCAGTTTGAAACTGAACGCAAACTGAATATACAGATTTTTTGCAATAACC
>DATNRH010000438.1 GCA_036703605.1 Candidatus Obscuribacterales bacterium
AACGCTGCGATCGCCATCAAAAAGTTCTTTCCTGAAGTGCAGGCTGAGAAAGGAGATGGTAGTCCTATTCCATTACCCATTTTCTTTAATGGAGAGAGGATCACGCCAGCGCAATTAGCGATCGCCCAGCAAGAGATTCACAACATCATAGAAACTGCAAAAAAGGAAGGATTTGATTTGTCATCATATTTCTACCCTAGGCGTACCACATCCAAAAAAGATCTTCACATTCCTCAGATTCCAAGCTACGCTAATATCGCAGGTGCTGCCTTTTCTCGAAAGCCTGCGGTTTACCGAGATCGATATGCCCATGAATATTATAAAAGTTTAGCTAAGGAGTATTTCTTACAATGAGTAACCTCAACGATATCGGTAATCTAATGCACATCTATTTAGATGAGATTGAACCTGGCGAAGAAACTGATGCTCCAGAGTTTCTAATTAAAGCATCTGCTCACTTACTCAATCAGAAAGGCGGAAGAAACTGGATCCCGGTGATTGTCAAAGAGACTGGCGACGATGCATACCAGGTCATTGGTAATTCATTCATATATGCCGTTGCAGAGGAAGCTGGTTTAGATCGAGTATGGTGTATTGTTGCCGATGGCAATAGTGACACGGTAGAAATTGTCAAAGTCCTCGCTGGCGAAGCTATCCCAAAAATCAACCTTTCCAAGGCATCCAGAGATGAGATTATGTCGGCCCTAGACTATTTGATTAACCAGCCAGCCAGTCCTCTCAAAGGAGTCAAGCTTGCTATTGCTACCAATCGAATTGATGAAGCCCCTCGACAATATTGGAAGACCTTAGACCCAATTGCCAACCTTAAATGTGGTATCACTCGGGGTAAAAAGCTAGAGGAACTAAAACAAATATTTTATCTGGTTCCTGAAGCTATGCCAGACACCATCACTGACATTGGTATCCTTAAAACATTCTCAGTGACTGACTTAAAGGCAATGGCCAAAAAGCGAGGTATCGTTGGCATTAGCAAAATGAAAAAAGATGATTTACTTAGTGTGCTGAGCAAGTCATCAGATTAGTCAAGATCTCCATACATCTTGGAGGCGATCGCTCTTGAACACCACTGGCATACATAGAAGCAGAACCCAAGCAAACTCTAGCATTCCTCGATAAAATATAGGCACCCTACAGATCCGACTGGAATGAATTCAAAGCCTGCCTCTCCGCCGCTTACTCCCATGCCAGCCTGGCTGCGATCGCCCTTGGGTCGGGCTAGCGAACTATCCACCGTGCAGCGCATCATTAAACAGCGCGGCATCCACACCATCTGTGAAGAAGGACGCTGTCCTAATCGAGGCGAATGCTACGCCCAAGGCACCGCCACCTTTTTATTAATGGGCCCCACCTGCACCCGCGCCTGTAGCTTTTGTCAAGTGGATAAGGGTCATGCTCCCATGCCCCTCGATCCCCAAGAGCCCCAAAAAGTAGCCGAGTCTGTGCAGCTTTTGGGTCTACAGTATGTGGTGCTCACCTCCGTTGCGCGGGATGACCTACCCGATCAAGGCGCAGGTTGGTTTGCCCAAACCATGGCCGCCGTGCGCCACCTCAATCCCCAAACCCAGATTGAAGTATTGACGCCCGATTTCTGGGGCGGGGCAGGGGGAGTGGATGCCCAACAGCAACGCATTGCCACGGTCGTCGAAGCTCAGCCGGCTTGCTACAACCACAATCTGGAAACGGTGCGGCGCTTACAGGGGCCCGTGCGGAGGGGGGCCAACTATGAGCGATCGCTACGGGTCTTAGCCCAGGTCAAAGCCATAGATGCCACGATGCCTACCAAATCGGGGCTGATGCTGGGGCTAGGAGAAACCGAAGCAGAAATTATTGAAGCCTTGCACGACTTGCGAGACGTGGGATGCGATCGCCTCACCCTTGGGCAATATCTGCGGCCCTCCCTCGCCCATCTGCCCGTACAACACTACTGGCCGCCGGAAGATTTTGATCGATTGGGCGCGATCGCCCGTAACCTAGGTTTTTCCCATGTCCGATCTGGGCCCCTCGTGCGCAGTTCCTACCATGCCGGACAAGCTCCCTCCTAATCATCGAGCCCAAGCATCAGCCCTACATAAAACCGCCCAGCCTTGATCAAGGCTGAGCGGTTTAGTTATATCTCTCCTGTCGCTATGCTCGTCCAGTCAAGAACGAGAATGATGGGAGAGCTATGGTATCTATGACCTATTGACCAGATAGGTATGCCATGGGGTTAACCGTTCCTTCGCTAGGTAGGTGAACCTCAAAGTGGACGTGGGGGCCGGTGCTATAGCCCGTGCTGCCCATTTCCGCAATTTGCTGCCCTTGCTCCACGCTCTGCCCAGACTGAACTAGGTTGCGGTTATTGTGAGCATAGCGGGTCATGCTGCCATCAGCATGACGGATTTCCACCATGTTGCCGTAGCCACCCGAGTTCCAACCAGAGAATTCCACAACACCAGGCGCAGCCGCCACGATCGGAGTGCCAACGGGAGCAGCAATGTCAATTCCTCGGTGCATCCGTCCCCAGCGCCAGCCATAGCCAGAGGTCAACGTTCCAGTCGATGGCCAAATATAGCCATTGAAGACTTCCGTTCCACTAGGCAGGTAACGATCAGAGCCAGACAAAGGAGGTAGCTCAGGAGAGACCATCCGTCCCGTGATCGGTTCAATCAACGGGCTATAGTTCTCAGCACCAAGGGGTGCCACAGCCACCAAATCTGGTTCAGGAGCAGGCTCAGATGCCTCAGAGGTTTCCGGCACCCGAGGACTTTGTTCGGTCGTTACGGGTTCAAGCTGAAACTCAGGGGAATCTAGGCTGGTCGAGCGAGCAGCGAGCGTTAACTCATCTGGCGCAGCCGGTTCTGATGCAACATCCTCAGCCTGAATCGAGGGTGTCGAAACGATGGTGCTGTTCTGCCCACCCAGAGACTGCTCTCGCAACGAGACTACGTCGCTCAAGAGTTGGTCTAGATAGGACGGAGACTGTTCTGTGGGCGGAATCGAAAATTGCATAGGCTGAGCAGCCATTTCCGTTTCACTAGGAACAGCCGCGATCGTTTCAGCCTGTTCATCCGCTACGATAAGTGCCTCTGATCCTGGTAAGGCTGCAGGCAAATCGAGTTGGAGAGAATTGCTCGATGAACGTTGAGGTTGCCCCAAGTCCAGTTGGAAATTGTCGTTCACCGACAAAGGGCTACTCAAGTTCGATGGGTTGGAAAACACCGGCGTCGTCGGAGCCGCTGCAATCAAGGAGACGGGCTCTTCGCTCAGCGTCACCGAGGTGGAAGAAGGGGCTGGAATGGTTAGAACCTGACCCACCAAAATAAAGTTTGGATTGGAAATACGATTTTCCGTGACTAGGATGTCTGGCGTAACGTTGTAAGCCCTTGCAAGACTAGCAATGGTGTCGCCGGGTGCCACTTCATGAGTAATACTCATATCCGGCATAACTACATCAGACGCTTGACCGTTCGACGCAGGAGTCATCGATCCGGAGTTAAAGGAAAGAGTCGTGCTAGGTTCTGGATTCGTCAGCCCTAGATCGAGGGAGTCTGTCAGACCAGTCTGCTCTGAAGGCAAAGAGGCGATCGAGACGGGCAGTTGCTCATCTAACTTGCTCTCTTGGCTCACCTCAGAGGGAGCGTCTAACTTAATATCGTTAATCCCAAACGCCTGCGAGCGGGGCAAGGTTCCAGGAGCCGTTGCGACTAGATCTGGAAGCTGCTCTCCCACCGTGACAGAGGTCATTTGGGGAGATGGAAGACTGGATAGGCTGTCAAGACTAGCACGGAGCTGGTCTCGCTTTTGTTGGAGCAAGCGAAGAGCTTCGTCTTGCTCAGCCTTCAATTGACGATCCTGTTCGCTAGTATCACTAAACTGGCTTGATACCCGAACAGCAGGAGGGACAACGGGGATAGATGGAGCCTGGCTCAAACGAGATGGCTCACTCAATTCGATGGTGCTGGGAGCAGCGATCGCAGCTTCTGCGCCCGGAACACGCACAACTTGCCCCACATACAGCGTTGCATTGGGGGACAGCCCATTAGCCGCTGTGATCAGACTGAGATCTACCTGATACAGACTCGAAATCTGCCAGAGTGTTTGCCCTTCCCGGACAATATGCTCAGCAAACGTCTCATCAGCACGAAAAACGGAACGATTAGCTTCGTCTGCCCCAGCGTTGGACTTCATGTCCTGGGATGACGGGGAAGCGGCTGCGGTGGTTGATTCCGCCGGCTTGGGTTCAGCCGCCGCTGCTTCATCTCCATGGCGGGGTAATAAAATACTGGACGCACCCATGGAGAGTGCTAGCCCTAGCATCGCGGCAGAGGTGCGAGACCTACGGCTACCGCTGACAGAAGCCTTTTGATTCTGCCCGATCGCATTGATATCAACGGAAAGCGAACTAGGCAGAGGCTTAACCTTCTGCGGAAATGCTCGTTTCAAAGAACGACCTCCTAATGACCAGCGTTCAACTGTCTTTGAGTGACTCAGCCGATGCAATCTAGCCCTTCTATGACTTGGATCACACTGAGAATGAGAGCAGGGTCACCAATCAAACTACATGCCTAGGTAAGATTACCTTGCTTCTATGGCTTAGACAAGCTTACACTAGTCCAACAAAAATTCAAGACTGTGCAGGCTTAAGTAAAACTAATGCATCAGAAAATCTGAGCAGATGGAACCGTGGGAAATGGTAACGATAGCTGCAAAAAAAGTCGCCTAAACTCTCTCTATGAGGCACTTTCTGCAATTTCAGGAATAATTGTGTGACATCTTTGCCAACACATAATTCATCGTTTTTCTGCACGGATCAGTTACACACCCCATAAAGCCAAACATCCATTGGGTTTGGAATTGCAACGATAAACCACGATCGAATACATGGATCAAGGGACTGAAGTTCTTGTGTATCGGTGGTTCTACAGCTAGTTCACTATTTTTTATTCTAGGGATTAGGCGCTAGAGACCTTAAGAAAGTTCATCCACAATGACGACTTAAGTCATTAGACTGAATGCAGGGTTTGGGCAACAGAACAGAGTACCTTATGAGCTCAATCCTCATCCGTAAGGAATAGATCTGTTGATTGCTTTAACATACCCTAAAAATCCTAGATGCTATCGAATTTAAATTCGGGATTGGTTGATCATGAGATGCCCCAAGGCGCATTTAATCTTGATCTACTGCCTCAAATCGAGTGCGATATAGAGATTTCTTATCGCAAAAGATCCTTGAATGTAGTCTAGGCAACGGACAAGATTGAAGACCGATTTAGCAAAACGCGATCGCATCCTGTTGTGTCTTGGAGCCTTGCCGGCCGCATCAAAAGCCCAGCAGGCTGTTCCCAACATCAGGATCTAAGTCTGATGCGCCCTGATCCTCGCCCCTGAGGTTGAACGTGACGCGCCTGCGATCGTGCCTGATCACCGCCCACCCTGGGCGCTTAAAACATAGTGACCTTTTCACGATGCAACCATCTTGTCCGGAGATTCTCAGCGCCTAAGTCTATAAATAAATTTAAATAGAAGGCTGTAACGCTTTTCTAAAAAGCCTTACAGCGATCGCAGCCAACAGTCTTACAGACGAACATGGGGCTTGGCGTGGAGCAAGTCAAGCTGCCGCCGAGCTTCAAAGAGTCCAATCGCCACACTCACCGAAAGATTGAGGCTACGCACCTGGGGTTGCGACATAGGAATATGCACTCTCGCATCACAGGCATCCAGCACATCCGCTGGCAAACCAGCGGTTTCACAACCAAACAGCAGCCAATCATCCGCCGCGAATTGAAAGCGGGCATAGCTTACAGAGCCCGACACGCTAAAACCGACCCAGCGTCCACCTTGCTGGCGGTGATACTGCTGAAATTGGTCTAGGGACTCATGGTAGGTCAAGTTGACATAGGGCCAATAGTCCAAACCAGCTCGTTTAAGCTGGCGATCGCTAATCTCAAATCCGAGGGGGCCAACAAGATGCAGCTCAGTCTCGGTTGCGGCACAGGTGCGGGCAATGTTGCCAGTGTTGGGTGGAATTTGGGGATGGACTAGAACAATACGAGGCATAGAACAAGATATATTTGTTTATCTTATGAATCAGCAATATTTCAACATTAAATGACAGCCCGCGATCGCCTTTAGGGCAGAAATCGATCGAGGGCCGCCTTAAGTTCTTCAATCTCAGTGTCAATATTTCCTTCACGGGCGGCCCGCCCAACACATTCGGTGAGGTGCTCATCCAGAATGATGCGTGCCACACGGTCTAATGCACCACGAATGGCGGCAATTTGCACCAGCACATCTGGACAGGGTCGCCCCTCCTGCACCATCATCTTGATGCCGCGGATATGGCCTTCAACACGGGAAAGCCGGTTGATAATGCGGCGCAGGGATTCCTCATCATGCACATGGGGATGGGCCGCGTGGGCATGGTCAGGCTCTGATGCGTGGTGATGGGACGATTTGGGCAGTTGCGGTGACGCAGACTCAGACGTTGTCATAGGGATGAAGCGGCATATAGAAAGGCGGACATGCAATGCTAGCGGCGGAGTAATGCCAACTAATCGTTACTTCTAGGGTAGCTTGAGATCTCAACTGCTTGACCAATCCTAAGCCTGGCAGACCTTGGCATCCTTCTATGGGGAACATCGAGAAACCCTAGGTGCAACGGTCTACGCCTTGAACCATTCTCCAGGCCATGTCGGCCATAGCTGTTTATTCAGCATTCAGAGTCCACAGGGAGGCGATCGCTCCCCTGCCTATCCATGGAAAAGTCCCTCCGACTACATACGTACATCGAAGGGACTGACCGCGATCGAGTCCAAAATCACGAGATTAGGAAGGTCGCAGGTTAACCAAGAACAGGTTAAATGTCGTCGTCCACGTCTAGATCCATCGCGGGCTTAACATCCATGATTGGCTCACCATCCATGATCGGCTCAATATTCATCGTGGGCTCAGAATCGACGCTGTTATCATCATCAATGACTTGAGAATAGTCATCATCGACGCTGTTGCCATCATCAATAACTTGGGAGTTATCATCAATGACTTGGGAATAGTCATCATCTTGGAAATCACCACCCAGGTTGTAGTTCGGGCGATTGGCAGGAAACTGTCCTCGATTACGGGCAATATCCGCCGGGAAAACATCCAGACCACCCTCCAGCTCATAGGTGCGAGCTGTGCGATCGTCTAGCACCACATCCTGCAAATCCAGGCTTTCGTCAAAGACACTAGGCTCTTGGCTCGGATCAGGTTCCACACCTGGCATATCCTCGTAAGCATTGAAGCCCGTCCCCGCTGGAATCAGGCGACCAATAATCACGTTTTCTTTCAGCCCCCGTAGCCAGTCAGACTTGCCTTCAATGGCAGCCTCTGTCAGAACCCGTGTCGTCTCTTGGAAACTCGCCGCTGAGATGAAGCTGTCGGTATTCAACGAGGCTTTAGTAATCCCCAGCAATACAGGGGTGTAGTCAGCCGGAGCCCCACCCGTAATTGCCATAGCACTATTGACCTGCTCGATCTGGTAGATTTCTACCAATTCACCGGGCAGCATGGTGGTATCACCCCCATCATCAATCCGCGCCTTCGAGGTCATCTGACGCACGATCACTTCAATGTGTTTGTCTGAAATATCAATCCCTTGAGACTGGTATACAGACTGCACTTCATTCACCAAGAACGTTTGTACTCGCTCTAGGCTGATCATGGCAGCTTCGTGGGTGCTGGTTGATTCGCGGTGGAGACGGAAGAAGACTTCTAGAATCTCATGGGGATTAGCAGGTCCATCGGTTAGCGGTTCAGCGGCCGCTACGCGCTGCCCATCCACCACCAAAACGTTTTGTCCAGGACGAATGGGATATTCCGCAATCACCCCGTCGTCTTCGATGACTTTCACTTCACCCACGTCATCATCGCTATAGATCACCTGGGCCGTGCCAGGGCGATTAGCTAGAACACAGGCTTCTTTGGGCTTTCTAGCTTCCAGCAATTCTTCAATCCGAGGTAGCCCTTGAATGATGTCTCCTGTTTTGGTGCGCTCAAACACCAGAATCACTAGATTGTCTCCCCGCTGTACCAAGTCTCCATCATCAATATGGAGCACTGCGCCAGACGAGACGCGATAGGGTCGGGCAATGCGCAATACGACTTCTGCATCGCGGGTTTCAATGACCTGTCCCGATTCTTCTAGGATGATGCCCTCAGCAATCTCTGCACCTGATA
>DATNRH010000439.1 GCA_036703605.1 Candidatus Obscuribacterales bacterium
AGAGCCGCGACTAAACTCATTTGGGTTTGTAGATTACCTGGCTCTCGTTCTAGAGTCTCACGATAGCGCACCATAGCCTGTTGCCTGGTCTGTTGTCCTCCTGTTAAAAGCCGAAAGAACTCTCGCAGATCTAGGTTCCAGAGAGACAGGGGTGTGGAGGTCGTCAAACCTAAGAAGGCAGAAATCTGATCAGCGGTTTTTTGTTTGCCCTTGCGTCCTGAGCTGTAGTAGGTCGTGATGGGCAGGCGATCGCCATTCTTAAGACCCAAAGCTACTCGATAGGTTGTGCTCCCCTTACTGCTGCGTGAGGTTTCTAGATGAACCGTCTGAATATGATGGAGGGGATGCTCGATGGTTTTACTCCCCCATAATCCACGACGGGTGAGTTTAAAGGACTGCCCAAGTTTGTCAAACTCACAGGTCACAACTTTACCCAGTAGGCAGGCAACAGCCAAGCCGGAGCCGCTAAATATCAACGTGAAGAGATAGCCTAGCCATCGACTATCTTGCTGAATGACGAGCTGGGATTGATTGGTATCGTTTAAGAATGTATCAATTTGGCGGGCTAAGCGTTCTTTTTCTGCATAGCCAGAGCTGGAGTGGCCTGTTAAGGGGCGATCGCCCTCTGAGGTGAGGAGGACAACGCGGTAAGTCGAACTGCCATCGCTGCGGCTTTCTTGTACCTCTACCCCTTGGAATTGATCTAAAAGAATGACGTGGCGATCGTCGTTGACAAGACTAGACCGGCTTAACTCACAACTTGGCGGTTGTTCAGTACGGCGACATTCGAGGGTTGCAACTTCAGCAATCAGAAGCCCCGGTAAAAGGCCAAACAGCATGAATGCTCCCCCAAAGAACCAAAGGCTCCAAGGACGTAGCTGTAAGACGAGGTGCTGGGTAGAAGATGTTAAGACACGCATGGTAGTTCGTTTCCAACAGAGACGGTTTCAGCATGATGCACCCAGCCAATCTCCTCAACCTTCAACAATAAAGAGGCCTCAAGCAGTCATGCCTGAAGCCTCTTCCATCAGATATTCAAACCCAAACCTAGATGACGGTGAACAAAAAGCCTACGACCATAAGTCAGGCTTTATCCGCAGTACATCTTGAGCTAGGTTAGAGCTTAGTAGCGACCGCGAGAGAAGTTGTTGTTGCGACGTCCACCGCCAGCGCCGCCACGGTCTTCACGAGGCTTAGCTTTGTTTACCTTAAGGTCGCGTCCCATCCATTCTGCGCCGTCTAGGGCGTCGATGGCAGCGCTTTCTTCAGATTCTGCGCTCATTTCAACAAATCCAAAACCACGCATCCGTCCGGTTTCACGATCAGTAGGTAGTTGAACCCGCTTCACGGAACCATACTCTGCAAAAATGGATGTTAGGT
>DATNRH010000440.1 GCA_036703605.1 Candidatus Obscuribacterales bacterium
AAACTGACCCCTATTTCTTCGTTACACTTGTTTACAGTAAATCGTGAATCGATGAATTTCTGCTAAGCAATCCCATGACAGACACCCTGACTAAGCTGGCTTATCAAACCTTTCAGCAAGGCAAGAGCGCATTTGGTTTGGCCCATAAAACTCTGAGCACTCAAATGCTCAGCTTGTTCTCGCCTCCTCCAGAAGACCGCCAAACAGATTCACTGCCCGCGAATGTTCTGGCTTTGATTCACCAGCGCCTCAATGTTTTACTGGAGACGGATTGGCAGGATGCCGAGCAGGGTGTGTATCCGGTCGAGCTACTGTTTGATAATCCCTGGGATGATTTCTTCCGGTTCTACCCCTTGCTAGTGATGGATATGCCTGTCATCTGGGAGCGGGCTAAGCAAAATCGACATCAAGACTTTGATGACGATATCAATACCGAGATTTACCCTAGCTACTACCTACAAAACTTTCACCATCAAACCAATGGGTATCTCAGTGATCTATCTGCCAACCTCTATGACCTACAAGTAGAAATTCTCTTCAATGGTTCCGCAGATGCCATGCGGCGGCGAGTGTTGGCTCCGTTGAAGCAGGGGCTTGCGGCGTTTAGCAATGAGCTGCCCAGTCAACGCCGCGTCTTGGATGTGGCTTGCGGAACCGGAAGAACGCTGCGGTTTTTGCGCGGTACATTGCCCCAAGCCTCGCTCTATGGAACGGATTTGTCTCCTGCCTATCTACGCAAGGCCAACCAACATTTATCGCAATTGCCGGGAGAACTGCCCCAATTAGCCCAGGCTAATGCAGAGGACTTGCCCTACCAAGATGGCTATTTTCATGGGATAACCTGTGTGTTTTTATTCCATGAACTGCCGCCTGCAGCCCGCCAAGCTGTCATCGATCAATGTTTTCGGGTTCTGAAGCCGGGGGGCACATTAGTCATCTGCGACTCGATTCAGGAAAGTGATTCTCCTGAATTTGCGGTGACCATGCGCAATTTTCCGAAGATGTTCCATGAACCTTACTATCGCCATTATGTGACCGATGACTTGGTGAAACGTTTAGAAACGTCCGGATTCACGGTGGAGCCGACCGTAACCCATTTCATGAGCAAGTACTGGGTGGCTCATAAACCTGCCTAGATCTAGACGAGAGCAGGGACGCTCCTGGATGGAACGATGGGCTAGGTGCGCATCATACCCAGCCATCTTGGCGACGTCTACTGATCTAAACCAGGTTCATCGTTCCTCCCACAGATCTGACAAAACGTGGCACTATCTACCCTAAGACGGATTATTCTGCAATCGCTCTTGAGCCTGGGCAATCAGGTGATCATTCACAAGGGCGGCAGACGATGTAGGAGGGCTCTGGGGAAGGGCTGCCAGCACGTGAGCTTCGTAGTTAACCACTCCAGTTCCCTCGCTATTGATACATTGGGCTGCTTGGTGAGACAGATCCAGCGATCGCTCTCCCACATAGGGACCGCGATCGTTAATGCGCACAATCACAGATTGGTTGTTTTCAAGGTTAATCACCTCTAGGTAGGTACCAAAGGGCAAAGAGGGATGGGCTGCGGTCAGCTCGGTTTGGTCAAAGGTTTCCCCTGTAGCCGTGATGCGACCGTGGAAGTAGGGGCCGTACCAAGAAGCAATGCCATCCATGACTTCTCCGGTGTAGGCAAGACCATACAGTTGGGTTTGGGCTTCGACTAGGGTCATGGGAGATTGCCCTAGGGCAATCAGCAGGTTGTTGGCCCAAGCGATCGCCAGAAGATCGGCACTGCGATCATAGGCCGCCGCCAAGTCATCATGCACCATCACCAGCAGTTGATCATTGAGGTACAGCGTCGGAACGCCATCGCGCTGGATCAGCCTCACGTTCATGGGCTCTAGGGAAAATTCTTCCAACTGGTAGCGTAGTCGTTGTGCAACCCAATCAGCTCGAATCTCCGTGGGCAGTTCGAGCACGGGATATTTACCCACCCAAACCTGATAGCTGGCTTGATGCTCTTTATTGGTTAACACCGGTCTAGTGAGCAGTCCTACCTCCTCAGACGGAGAGGGCATGCATTGATGATCGGATGCTATGGGCTGAAAGGAGGTTGCAGGAATCTCGACTCCCTCAAGAAGGGGAAGATGGAAGCTTGGGACATAGGTGATGTCTACTGACAGCGGCGTAGGCAACCCGGGCATCACGGTCATGGAGTTGATGGCGTTGAACGCAGTTCCCAGCCACAAGGGTGTTTCAGATGGCGGGCGATCGCCTGGTAAATCGTCGGAATTTAAAGCGATCTGCCACGTTGGCTTTTTGACGTCTGGGTTGATGTCACTGACGAACTGCTCGGCTAGCTGGGGCGATGCCTGGGAAACGCCCGCTTCTGCCATGGGTAGTGTATCAGACAAACCCATCTCTAAGGTAGATGTAGCCTGCCCTGTCAGTGTCGCCGCTACGGTATACGACGCAACCCAGATTGATTGAGAAATGACCATAGAAATCACTCTCTAATACTTTACATTTTGTTAAAAGATTGAGTCTGTCATTATACAAGCTTGAGTGAATTTTGATAATTTCGGCACAGATTTTTCAGTAATTCTCATGATGAGATTTTCTGCTCTCGCAGATCGGGGTTATGGGCATGAACCTTAAGCCCCATGAGAATGATGTTGAGTCTCATCTTTAATAAAGCCCTGGCAGCAGACAGTTGACGAAGAGAAGGGGTTGAAAAAAGCTGCAAATGAATCGAAAATCCTGCATCTTATAGAAGTAGTCACCGATGGAGTGAGCGATCGCTTCTTGCTGTGACGCCGCTATCATCAACATTTATGCGCAGGTCGATGACGGAATTACCTTCCCTCTCTCAATGGGAGCGCCTTCTAAAAAATTCAGGCATTTGGGCCGGCTCGTTCACGCGTCTTGGAGCCAGTGGACAGATCGAGTCGGATACGCCGACGCTGGTTTCTTTGGTGCCGACGACGGATCGGGCAACGATGCAGCAAACGGTGCAGCGCTTTCCCAACCATGGCTCTGCTGAATCTGCCCAAACCTTTGAGTACAGCTCCTTAAGTCGGAGTGTATTGTTTTTTGAAAACGGGGCCTTTTCCCAAGGATCGATGCAGTATGGCCCCTTCTCGCAATTTGGGGCCGAATTTGGGTTTATCGAAGGCGATCGCCGCTTGCGTTTGGTGCCGCTTTTTAATACCGAGAGCCATCTAGACAGCATCACTCTAATTCGTGAACAGCGGCAGGGCAGTGACGCGGCAGAGCGCCCACCCCTGACGGTGGATCAACTCGTCGGTCTATGGCGCGGAGAAGCGATCACCCTCTATGCCGATCTGCGATCGCCCACCACCTGTCGCACAACCCTCACGATTCAACGCGACGGCGATCGCCTCATCCAATCTTTGTTATGGAGCGATCGCTACATTACCTCTGAAGCCAGTATTGATGGCGCGACGCTCACCTTCAATCAAGGGCCCTATGCAATCCAACTGCTGATGCTGCCCGACGGAGCCTCCTGCAACACACCTTTAACCATTCCTAACCGCCGCTCCTTCTTCCTAGAAGCAGGTTGGTTGGTGCGCCCTGATCTGCGACAGCGGCTGATTCGCAGCTATGACGATCGGGGAACTTGGTTAAGCCTCACCCTAGTGACCGAGTGGAAAACCTGAAGCTATCTTCAAGATCTTGAAAAAAGCTGGACATTATAGATGCTACAAGTGTAGTATTTGAATACTTAAATTGTATTGAGATCAATGGCATCTGCCTTCCAGTTTCCAGGCAAAGCTTGACTGTGGCCCACAGTGGGTTTCACAGCCATATATCCTTGGCATCAAGCCATTGATCTAGGTTATTTAGACGTTTGTTCACACCCCATCTTCACGATTCAACCCTGGCTAGTTCCATGTTTAGACCCCTTGCACTACAGCCACTCCTACAGCGCCTCAACGGCATATCCGTTGGGCAATCGCTGGCTGCGGGCAGCACTGACCGTCGGTGCCAGGCTACTCATGGGCATGGTACGAATTCCAGCCTTGGAATATGCCATCTCCTAGGGCATGGGCTGATCGCATTGGTTTTAGGGATCGAGAGCATAGTAGTACGTGAACGTGCAGAGATGGTGTTGACCGTTGGGCTGCGATCGCTCCTATCCAACCTGTTGGATGCTGCTGGCTTGATGGTATCCCTGCTCCATCGTGGTACCGATAACCTAGGCGTTAGTACTGATGCCCTAGGGATTGATCACCCTATTTTTGTATATCCAATCCAAGTCATCCATCAGAGCGGCAGGTATCGACCTCAGGTCATACCCAGCGTCACCTAAACCTAGCGTTGTGCTAGATGTTGACCCCGCTTCTGAGTTGCCAGGAGCGGGGTTTTTGTTGGTCTCTAGGCTCCGCGATCGCATCTTTCATCGTTTTTCCCATCCAGATGGTCTAACCCAGAGGTGATCCATGCTCAAACTCACCTACTCCGATATGGGGTTGTATCTCGAACGGGTCGCCGAACCCCTAGAGGTATTGCTCGCTCGTCGAGCTTTGCTGGCGCTACGGACAGGACATAGCATCCACATACACAGCAGTCGCGCCTCCTTATTGTTTTCCACTCAAGCTATTCAACGAACTGATCTAGAACAGGCAATTCAAGCCGAATGGACGAATCAGTGCCGCCATTTTTCAAGGGATTCAGTCATTACCCTAGATGCTGTTGACGAACACTGGATCGAAGTCAGTCTTCCTGGGGTATGGATTGCCAGCGATCGCCATACCCACGACGGCATTGTCATGACCTGCTTGGGCGATCGCCTAGAAGCACTGTTTATGGAGCTTTGGCTGATGCAAAATTCTGTGTCATTCTGCTCAGAATCGTGAGGTGATGCCATGATCGCCTGCCGCTGCCTTAGCGTTGATAACGGTTGCCGCTCTCCCTAAGGATGCTCTATTGGCAAGGCGGCCATCCCATCTCCCTAGCAGATAACCCAGCTATCTCATCCAATCCAAGACCTGGCACAACCTGCCCGTAATCCACAGACCTCGATGTGTATGTCCGTGGTAAGGGGTGCCAACACCGTCAGCGTCACGTTATTGCAATCCAAGCCATCCTCATCCAACCCTTACGCCACTCATCATTCGACTCACTCCATCCACTTACCCCTAGCGGAACGGGAGGCTACCATGAGACCGAATTATCCCCCCAATTGGTTATTTAGCGCTGCTGTCCAGGTTGGCAAATATACGCTCTTGTTTGTCTTTGGTGGCACTCTTTTCTCATTGATTTCTATCACCCTAGGTGTTCTCCCTGTGGCAGAAATCTTTATATTTCTGGTCGCTCTATTACTATGGCGGATTGTTTTGATTGTTCTCTGCTTGTTAGCGGCTGGTGTTCTGGTTGAATCGTTTCGGTAGAGCGAATACCCGAATGAACATGGGACGTCTCAACTTAGGTGTCAGGGCTGGTTGAGAGTCCCACCTAGTCCAACTGCTTCCTAGAGCCAAGGGCGATCGCCTTTCAGGGATCAGGGTTAGCCGTCAACTTCTGAAGCGATCGCTCAGGGCACTCTGGGACTCAACGCGTCGCTAACCTTGCGCGATTTCTAGAATTCACTAGTCAAGGTTGCCCTTTTTGGGGCAATATGGCCAGAATATGCACAATTACTGTACGAGCTAATCTGCAATGAGCAAAACGGCGATTGATGTGACCTATCGCTTGGCAACACTGGCAGACCTTGAACTTGCCCTGAACCTGATGCAGGAGTTCTATGCAATCGAGCGAATTCAGTTTCAAGAATCATGGACTCGTCCTGTCTTGACGGAATTTTTGCAAAACGAGACCTATGGCCAGTTTTGGCTAGTGGAAGCCCATCAAGCGATCGCTGGTTATGGAATCATTACCTTTGGCTATAGCCTGGAGCTGGGCGGGCGAGATGCCTTGCTCGATGAGCTCTACCTAAGACCAGCGTTTCAAGGGCAGGGACTTGGGTCGCAGATGCTGGACTTAATGGAGACCACCTGCCGCCGTCAGGGCATCAAGGTTCTCAGTCTTGTGGTCGATCACCATAATCCCAAGGCGCGATCGCTCTATGAACGGTCTGGCTTCCGTCAACCCACCCGCGACATTTTACATAAGTGGCTCGAACCCCAGCCGTCCATGCTGAGTTGAGCACCCGATGTTAGAATCATGTGCCCAACCCTCTGCGATCGCCGCCCATAGATGAGCGATCGCCCCAATGTATGAACTAAGCAGTAGAGATATGATGCTAGACATTAACCCCAGACAAAATCGGCTCTACATTCGACTTCAAGAGGCGTTTCGCCAAGGTCATGAAGTTCGAGTGCGGCTGCCCCATGGTGACTTTATGGGGGTGCCCATTTATCTCGATGCAGAATTTGTGGAGCTGCTCGATCTTTATATTCCGACACCAGATGAGGGAGACGATTGTTGCGAACGAACCGTTTGGCTCATTAAGCTTGCAGAGATCATCACGATTTCCCTATCTACAGAATATTGGTCGAAGGATCGGCTGGAGCAATTGCTCAGTCAAGAAAATGAACCATCGGAGTCACGGGAATGACGTCTGGGGCCATACCAAGGTACTCAGGGCATTCTAGTCCTCTGCTGGAAATTGACTTTGTAGTAGGGCACTAGCGTTTTCTGAACTAACTGATTCCCAGAGCTAACTGGTTTCCTGAGCGAATTAGTTCCCTAAGCAAAGTCGTTGGCGTAGCCGCCCCAAAGGGGCTAGGGAACGATGGGGCTTTGGCTTCGACGTCCAACGGCCATGTTGGCTAAGTTGGGCATTTGTCGAGGGCCGGCATAGAATGTAGAAGATTCAGGCAAGGCTGCCTCTTTCGGTGATTATCCCCTAGGGCCTTTAGCAGATCTATGACCTCGGTAAAGTCAAACCCGATTTTTGCTCGTTACCCACGCCGCACGATCCTTCGAGCTGAGCGAGCAGTGCGCTGTTCGCCTTTTTCCCCAGCTTTATTTTTCACCATGAGTCGGGAAGGTGTTGCCCTGGGGGCGATCGCTGGAGAATCGGGCTGCAGGCTGGGCTATACTCGTCGCCCTGTGGCGGAATTGGTTGCCGAGTCAGAACTTCTGTGGCTGATCCAGGTTGGGATGCTGCGCCGGGAAGTGGATGGACAAGGCTTAACCGATAGTTTTCGGTTGACCCCTCTGGGTCGGTTGCTGCTGGATCAGTGGCATTCCGCAACAACAATGCCACCGCCATCTTGGGTGGATCGCATTCTCAATACCCTAAGTCGATGGATACGCTGGTCGGAATGGCTACAGTAATGCACCAGTGGGAGGCACTGACATGAAGGCAATTATGCTGCTGGGAACGCTTTCCCGATCGGGAAAATCGTTACTGGTGACGGCCTTGTCCCGAATTCTGGTTCGCCAGGGCTGGCGGGTTGGCCCCTTTAAGGCCCAAACTTGTGGAGTGAGCACCTACTTTACATCGAGTGGTGGTGAAATTGGCTATGCGCAGGCGGTGCAGGCCTGGGCTGCCCAAACCCTGCCACGGGTGGATATGAATCCCATCGTGCTCAAGCTCCAAGATGCAGCGATCGCCCGCGTGGTGTTTGCTGGCAAAACCGCTATTGGTGAAATCAATCTATCAGACTATTATCCGCAGCACCATGAAGCAGCATGGCGGGTGATTCAAGATGCCTTGCATCGGCTCAAGGATGAGTTCGATGTGTTGGTCTGCGAAGGTGAAGGAACACCGTCAGAGTTGCCCATAAAACCCTACGATGTGTCTAATTTTCGGGTGGCTCAGGCCCTTGATGCGGCAGTCTTTTTGGTGGTTGACCTAGAGCGGGATGGAGCGTTTGCGCAAGTTTTAGGAACTCTGGAAACGCTGGAACCCGACGAGCGATCGCGGGTCGCGGGTTTGATTCTCAACAAGGCTCATGGATCGCGATCGCTGCTGCAGTCAACGATTCAACACTTGGTGGAACGCACGGGCATTCCGGTGGTGGGCACAATTCCCTACCTTGACCAAACCTTTCCTGCCATTGAGTCTCTTTCCTTAATTGATCATCGCACCCACGATAGCGGTCGAGACGTCAATATTTCGATTATCAAACTACCTCGAATTTCTAACCTGACAGACTTTGATCCACTGCGATCGGAAGCCAGCGTTGCCCTGCGCTACGTGGGTTTGAAGGAAACCTTGGGCTATCCTGATGCGGTCATTATCCCCGGCTCCAAATCTACCATTGCTGATTTGCTAACCCTGCAGCGTACCGGCATGGCGGAACAATTGCAAAACTATGCAGCGGCGGGCGGAACTGTGTTGGGAATCTGCGGCGGCTTTCAAATGATGGGTAAGCTATTGGCTGACCCGGAGGGCATTGAAGGACAGGAAGGACGCTTCAAGGGTTTGGGACTCATTCCCTTAAAAACGGTGATTACCTCCCAGAAAACAGCACGGCAGCGATCGGTGACCTCCAACTATCCCCAAGCAGGACTGCCGGTGGTGGGCTATGAGTTCTGCCAGGGGCGCAGCCATGCGTTGGATAAGGACGTTAATGAAACCGATGAATCGCCGTTTACAGCCTTATTTGACGATCGCAATCTAGGCGTAGTAGATAATGCTCAGCTTCTCTGGGGTACCCATCTGCATGGCTTATTCGACAATGGCCCATGGCGACGCACTTGGCTGAACCGTCTGCGCCAACAGCGCGGACTGTCGTCTTTACCGACGGGGATCTCCAATTATCGTGAACAGCGGGAAATGTTGCTGGATGCGATCGCTGATGTGGGAGAAGCTTATCTAGACTTAGGAGCCATCCTCGCGTCCTTGGGCGATGCCAGTCCAGCTTGATCTGCCCTAGTTCATCCTGAGGGCAGTCTTGATGAGATGGCTCGGATCGGGCTTGAGCGATCTGATGAGTCTGATGCCAGTATCTTACTTCAACTTGTATATAAGAGGCTGTCCATGCGAATTAAGGTCATTAATGGCAATACATTTGAGTTGATGACGCAGGAGATTGATCGCATTGCTCAACAGGTGCGATCGCCCCATGTCGAAATCGTCACCACCCAGCCGCGATCGGGGCCTCAGTCTGTTGAAAGCTACTATGATGAATATTTAGCTATTCCTGGCATTCTAGAAGAAATTATCTTATCAGGTGATGACTTCGATGCTTTTATTCTGGCCTGCTGGGGTGATCCGGGCATAGAAGCAGCGCGGGAACTCACCCGTTGTCCGGTGATTGGCGTGGCGGAAGCCAGTATGTATGTGGCCAATATGCTGG
>DATNRH010000441.1 GCA_036703605.1 Candidatus Obscuribacterales bacterium
TCATTCGCCTGATGCTCAATCCATTCAAGCCTGTGCGCCTGCCCTACATGGCAGTTCCGTATGAGCACAATCCCTACAGCTTCTTCGGTATCGGAGTGGCTGAGAACATGGACGACAGCCAGTTGCTCATGAACGGTTTCATGCGTATGGCTGTGGACAACGGCAAGCTGGCTGGCAACATGCTCATCGAGGTTGATGAGACTAACCTTGTACCGGGCCAAGACTTCACGATCAAAGCAGGCAAGGTGTTCCGCCGACAGGGTGGCGCACCGGGCCAAGCGATCTTCGGCACCAAGTTCCCCAACACCGCCAATGAGAACATTATGATGTTCAAGGAAGCCCGAAGCCTAGCTGACGAGGCAACTGGCATTCAGTCTGTGTCTCATGGTCAGGCGATGGGTGGCATTGGACGTACTGCCTCTGGTATGTCGATGCTCATGAACGCTGGTGGCCTATCCAACAAGACTGTGGTTAAGAACGTCGATGACTACCTGCTCGTGCCGCTTGGTCGTGGGTACTTCCAGTTCAACATGCAGTTCGACTATGACCCCACTATCAAGGGTGATCTAGAAGTTCGTGCACGTGGCACTGAAAGCCTCATGGCTAACGAAGTACGCAGCCAGCGACTGATGCAGTTCATTGGTATCGGCAGCAACCCTGCCCTCGCCCCCTTCGTCAAGTTTGGCTACATCATCCGTGAGATTGCACGTGCGATGCAGCTTGATCCCGACAAGGTTACCAACAACGAAGCTGAGGCAATTCGTCAGGCACTGCTCCTGCAGCAGATGGGCGGAATGCTCAAGCCTGTGCAGACACAGGGTACTGATCCTAACGGTGCTGGTGGCAATGGTGCCGCTGGCATGGGGCTAGACCCGAATGACACTGCTGGCACTGGTGGTGGAAACATTGGCACAGGCTCTGTGCCTATGCCTCAGGAAGAAGGATTTACTGGTAATGGTGGACAAGGCGCTCCTCTCCCCCCTCAAGCCGCTGGTTAATGATCAGTGGATGTGGCCTGCCTTCGTGCAGGTCATTGACGACATGATTGCTGAGGAACGAAAGACACTGGAACAGTCTCAAGGTGAGGTTGATCTATACCGTGCACAGGGCGCTATCCAACGCCTACATCGAATCAAGAAACTGAAAGAGGAAGTACAGGCGCATGATTAAGGCAAGCATGAACAAGCTGTTCGGCAAGGACAGGCAGAAGGTCGATCCCGTCAGTGGCAATGAAGTACCTGCAGGTGCTCTGCCAGAAGAGGTGCGCGACGATGTACCTGCCCGACTGAGCGAAGGTGAGTTCATCTTCCCTGCTGATGTAGTTCGCTACATTGGCCTAGACAAACTGATGAAGATGCGCCAGCAGGCTAAAGAGAAGCTGGGTACGATGGAAGAGATGGGGCAGGACGGTACTCCCGAAGATGCCACTCTCCCTGATGACATGTCCGACAAGGAGTTTGCTGAGGGCGGCTTCGCTGAGGGCGGCGATGTTAACATGAATATCCACACACAGAATCCTGTGCTGCAGAGAAGCGGTGACAGGTTCAAAGGTCTGATGAGTTCTGCTTGGGGTGGTGCACCTGACGGTCAGCGTTACACTGATCTGGTCGGCACGCCCAGCTACACGTTCCAGCCCTACGAGAATGCTCAGGGTATGGTGATCTTTATTCCCATGAAAGACGGTAAGCCTCAGCAGACAGTTCCTGAGGGCTACAACGCTACCTCACTGGACGAAGCATCCACTGTATCTACTGATGAGGCCGCTGCTGCCGCTGGGACGCCCACTGGCGGCGATCAGGGTACTTCGGCCCCCACTACCCCTGCCCCAACGGCAAATGCGACTCAGGCAGCATTCCAGAATGCAGGAGAGCGTGGCGGTGGAATCATGAGTGATGGAGCGAACAACCGTGGCACGGCACTGAGTGAAATGTCTAATGCAGAATTAGAAAGCTATTCACGGGATATGATGGACGATTACGGTGGTCCCGCTATCGTGGAATCTATTGCAGGCACAATGCTAGGCGCTGCTGCTACTGCTTTAGCTGGGCCTATAGGACAGATACCGGGCGTGGCTACTGCAGCTAAATACGGAGCAAAAGATCTTGTTCAGAGTGGTGCTAGCTCAGATTGGGAACGTGCTCTGCTTGGCTACACAGGCGATGA
>DATNRH010000442.1 GCA_036703605.1 Candidatus Obscuribacterales bacterium
ACCCGTCTGCAAAAGCTGGATGACGGTGGCTATGATGCCATCATCCTAGCGGTGGCTGGTCTTGAGCGCCTTGGTATGGGCGATCGCGTTCATCAGATCATCCCGGCGGAAATTTCCCTCCATGCGGTGGGTCAAGGAGCCTTGGGAATTGAATGCCGCAGCAGTGATCCAGATATTTTGGCGCTGCTGACGGCGATTGAACATCGTCCTACGGCGCTGCGCTGCTATGCCGAGCGGGCATTTCTGCGGGAACTGGAAGGCGGTTGTCAGGTGCCCATTGGTGTCAACACCGCCCTTGATGGCGATACCCTAACCTTGACGGGCTTGGTGGCCAGCCTAGATGGTAAGCGGTTGGTCAAAGATACCCTGTCTGCACCCTCAGCAGAGGCCGAATCTCTCGGCGTTCAGCTTGCTCAGAGCCTGAGAAATCAAGGTGCCCAGGAGATCCTCGACGAAATCTTGGCGGAGATTCAGCGAGACGGTTAAGCAACGATGGGGGCGATCGCTTGAGGGATGGGTCATGCCTTGATCTACTCCTCAAGGTTAGGTTAGGGAGTCGCCAGAGCGATCGCTCTCTGGATGATGGGCATGACCATTGGACGACGTTGTCGTCATTAGTTGCTGGATCCACTGCTCCATCTGGGGTGTGAGGGTAATCGGCAGTTGCCCAGAGCGAACATGGAGATCTCGCTGTGGGAAAGGAATTTCTACCTGATGCTCTCGCAGCAGGGCTTCAATGGCGAAATAGAGATCGCTTTTGAGGCGAATTTGTTGACTCGGTTCTGCTGTCCACACCATCACCTCAAAGTCTAAGGAACTATCGCCAAACCCCTTGAAAAATACCTGGGGTGGCGGCGTGCTGAGCACAACTGGGTGACTGCGGGCTGCCTGGAGGAAGACGTCTCTCACGATTTCAATATCAGATCCGTAGGCAATCCCTACGGGGACGCGAATCCGTGAGACGGGGTTACCCAAACTCCAGTTAATCACCTCATTTTCGAGGAACCGAGAGTTTGGCACAATAATAGAAACCTGGTCGAGGGTGCGAATGAGGGTGCTGCGGGCCCCAATATGCTCGACGGTGCCTTGAAATTCGCCCACTTCCACAAAGTCGCCGACTTGGATAGGACGCTCAAACACCAGCACGAGTCCACTACCAAAGTTTTTGGCAATATCCTGCAAACCAAAGCCAATCCCAATCCCTAGGGAACCGGCCAAGATAGCTAGGGAACTGATGTCAATCCCCCAAATTTGCATCAGGGCAAGGCTGCCAAAAAAGACTAGGCTGTAGCGCACAATAATCGCGATGGTGGCTTGGGCTCCACGATTGACCCCGGTGACCGCCAAAACCTTTGCCCGAAAAAGATCGGTGACGATTTTGGACAGAATAAACAGCACGACCACCGACGTTAACAGCAGCAGCATGTCGGAGATCGAGTAGTCGTTGCGTCCTAGGTCAATTGCCGGGGAGGTAAACACCGACAGGAGACTCTGACTGACGACATAGCCCCACTGTCTGCTCCAAGGAAATAACCGAGTGATGCTGAGCAGGCTGGCAGTCCATAGCCCCAGTCGCGCCATCAGGGGCGGTAGACTCAACAGGGCATCTAAGAGGCGGTTGGGCGGTGGGTCACTGATATCGGTTGGCTGATCATCAGTTGTGTCATCGTCTTCACCGTTCGGGTCGGACACAAACTGAGACATTAGGACTGGCTGGACGTAGTGACGCCAGCAGTGCTGCAGACCCCATTGAATGAGGGCTGTGATCACCAGGATGATGCCGGATAATAGGGCTGCCCAGCGCAAATAGGAGAGCGATCGCTCTGTGCGGGCTTGGTCTAAAGCCGATTCCAAGGTTGCTTGCCACTCTAGGGCCTGATTATAGGCTGTGCTTCCAGGCGGCACATCGGCCTCAGTCACCGTAATCAGATGTTGCTCATTGAGGGTAATGATCGGCAGTTTGGTGCGCTCGCCAACCTCAATCTCAGGGGGATCATCTAACTCAATTGCCATTTCTAGCTTTTCATTGACCGTCTGAGCACGCTCCTCGGCTCCAAAAGCTCCTGAAGAATTAACTTGAAATAAGATTTGGCCATCTAGGACAACTGGCTTGGATTCGGGCGATGGAGTGAGTTGGGCGATCGCCCCTGGGGCAATCCCAAGCACCAGACTAACCCCTAGTCCCACCAAACCCAGCATGAAGTACCTGGACATCCAGCGGATGCTCCAAGGGGAGGCGTGACGATTCATAAACGTTCCTAGTAGGGTCTCAAGCAACAGTCTGGCGTTATCTCTCCTCAAGGGGATACCCCCCTGTACCCGGAGGCTAGCGCAAAATGGGGCGATCGCTCGTTAGGAGCAGTCTACAGTGCTTTTCAAGCTAGGTTGGGCCAAATCCGGCAATCGTCCGCTCAATCCAGTCATCAGCCGCAGGGAAAGATGGCGAACGAGCCAGACCCGGTTCATGCCCCATAATCCTAGCC
>DATNRH010000443.1 GCA_036703605.1 Candidatus Obscuribacterales bacterium
TTCAGGCACTTGTCACAGGTGCAAGCCATGGGTAGATGGGTTAGATCTGAGGGGCAGCTTTTCCCATATCTTGCTGGATCCAGCCTTGGGTCGAGTGTTCTCACAGAATGGACAGCAAACGAGGACATTGTTCTGACCATCCCGTGCGAATGCCATTTCTAAAGGGTAAACCTATTCATGACTGTCTCTCGAACGATTTGCTTGGGTTTTTTAGCACTCATTGTTATTGGGACACTGCTGTTGGTGTTGCCCTTGTCCACCAGTAGCGGAGAGTGGAGCTCGCTGGTGACCGCTCTATTTACCTCAACCTCCGCCGTTTGCGTCACTGGATTGATCGTAGAAGATACAGGTACCTATTATTCCGTCTTTGGGCAAGTCGTCATCTTGCTGTTGATTCAGATTGGCGGCTTAGGCTACATGACAGCGAATACATTCCTGTTGCTGTTGCTAGGGCGACGTTTTGGGCTGCGGGAAAAGCTCGCCATCCAAAAATCCCTTGATATTCCTGGCATGTCTGGCTCTGTGATCTTAGTGCGTTCGATTATTGCCCTGACGCTGGCCTTTGAGGTGACGGGCGTCTTTTTGATGATACCGGTGTTTATGGAAGACTATGGCATTGGCTATAGCCTCTGGCTGTCTATCTTTCATAGCATTAGTGCCTTCAACAATGCCGGATTTAGTCTGTTTTCAGACAGTTTGATGGGTTATGCCACATCGGTGCCGATTCATATCGTGATTCCTGGACTGATTATTTTTGGCGGCATTGGCTACCAGGTAATTATGGAGGTCTATATTTGGCTGCGCGATCGCTTCCAGGGGCGGCATGAACGAGCGGTATTCTCGCTGAACTTCAAAATTGTAACCAGTACCACGCTTGTCCTGTTGGTTGTTTCAACCCTCATGTTTGTGGGGGTTGAGCTTCAGCATCCGAATATGCCGGTGGACATCATTCATCCGGGCGATCGCCTCTTGGTTGCCTGGTCAGAAGCTGTGATGCCTCGTACGGCAGGATTTAATACGGTAGACTATGGCAGCATTCCTGCGGTGGATTTGTTTATCACCATGGCTTTGATGCTCGTGGGTGGTAGTCCGGGTAGTACAGCCGGGGGCATTAAAACGACCACGCTACGGATTTTGTTTAGCTCAACCAAGGCGGTGCTCCAGGGCAAAGAAGAGGTGCTCTGCTATCAGCGGCAAATCCCCGTGTCGTTAATTCTCAAAGCGGTGGGCGTCGTGTTTGGCTCCACTACGGCCATTTTGTTCATGACCCTGATCATTGGCGTTAGCAATCCCAATATTCCCTTTATTGCCATTGTCTTTGAAACTATCTCCGCCTTTGCCACTGTGGGGCTCTCGACGGGCATTACCGCTAGCCTCTCGATGCTGGGTAAGCTGGTGATCATCTGCACTATGTATATCGGTCGGGTGGGCATTTTGATCGTTATGGCTGCACTCTTAGGCGATCCACAGCCAAGTGTGGTGCATTATCCCGAAGAAAATCTGCTGGTAGGCTAGCTCAATCTGCTGATGGACTAGCTCAAAAGCTTGTGATTCTTCATTAGGTTTTGTAGAGTTGAGTGACATCTATGCCGTTGAGTCGCTATGATACAGCACTAGATGTAGGGTTTTTTGATAGAAGCGATCGCTCTCTGTGCTGAGACTTACGACGAGAGTGGGTGCCTCAGTAGGTCGGCATGGTTCAGCCTTGGATGATCGCTGATCCCGCCTCAAACGTCAGATGTTTTGAATGAGCTACTTGCTTGAACTCGCCTTTGAAATAGCTATAGTGGAGCCACACCATGCAAACTGACCTTCGAACCCCGGCCCATCCTCAAGCTGAACTGTCGCGCTTGCAGGACGAACTGCAGATGCGAGATCAGTTGGTGCAGCAGCTTTCCCAGGAGCTTTTTCGCTTGGTGAAGGGCAATAACAGCATTGTGCCCGCCTCGCCTCAGCTATCAGAGCAGCACCAATCGGAAATGCAGGCTCTACGGGAGCAACTGCGCGGTGTCGAACAGCAGGTGCAGTTTTACCAAGAGCAAATTTCTGAGCGGGATGCCGAAATTTATCAGCTACGACAGACGGTTCATGAACTCACCGATCGCTCTCGGATGCTGGAGCAGGTGGTACAGGAAATGCCGGGTGTGTATCGTCAGAAGTTTGCCGAACGCTTAGCGCCGATCAAGGAAAAGGTGGCGCATATTCAGCGAGAAAATCGTCAACTCCATGCTGAACTTCAGAGCGTGAGCTACCGTTTGGCGGTGCGCAATCGTCAGACGACGCATGTAGATCTGCCCAGCTTTGTGCCTGGTCTGGGCGGAAAGCCGGTGATTCCCAGCTTTGGAGAGGCTTAGGTGGTCACCGTACTGATTGTGACCGATGGCGATCGCTCTCCTGGCAAGGCCGGATCTGAGATGGATCAGCGGCTGACGGCTCTCCAAAAGGCGATCGCTGCCGATCCTGTGACCTCAACCGGCGATTCTGTGACCTGCTTGGCAGCATCCCAGGTGGGGCAGGCTTGGCAAGATGCGGATCTAGACGCCATTCTCTGTCCGCTCACCTTGGATGTGTCAGCGGATCTAGACTTTCCAGGGCAGTCGATCTATGCCCGCTGCCGCGATGTTGACGGACTGCGGCGCTGGGTGGCCGATACCTGGGGCCACAGCACGGGCACGGGCACGATTCAGGTGCCGATTGTCTGGACGGCGCGAGGGCCGCTCTATGCAGAAGCGATCGCTCCGGTGCATGAGGTCGATATCCAGGGCAGCGATCGCCCTACCATGCCCTACCTACAGCCCCTACATCTATCCGATCGGCAGCGCCAATCCCTCTATCGTCTGGGAGGAAATTTGCTGCGATCGCTCTCGGCTCCTCCAGCGGTTTACATGCTGCAGGTGGCGATCCTGGCCGATGATCTGGTATTTGACCGTCTATGGTCCTTTCCCACCGAGGCAGCGATCGCCAGTGTGGGTTGCCAAACGCCAGATCTGTTTACGGCCCATTGGCGAAGCCTGACCCAGCGATCGGTGGTTGATGTGGCGATCGCTACACCTGTAACCTATGGGGTGTTGAAGGCCGCATCGGTTTGAACCCTGCCTGTCAACACGGGTTATGAGCTGGAGGATGAACCCATCGATTGATGCACAATTTCTCTCGCTTGCTTCTCGGTTTCTTCTTTGCGTTCACTATAGCGATCGGTTAGGTAATCAACTTTGTCACGTAACAGCAGCGTGAACTTGTAAAGTTCTTCCATGACATCGATAACGCGATCGCGGTAGGGCGAGTCTTTCATCGTCCCGTCTTCATGGAATTCTTGATAAGCTTTTGGCACAGAAGACTGATTTGGAATCGTAAACATTCGCATCCAACGCCCTAACACTCGCAGCGTATTGACGGCATTGTAGGACTGTGAACCGCCACACACCTGCATCACGGCTAGGGTTTTACCTTGAGTAGGTCGCACGGCACCCATACTGAGCGGAATCCAATCAATTTGATGTTTGAGTAGACCACTAATCGTTCCATGCATCTCCGGGCTGGACCAGACTTGCCCTTCTGACCAGTTGACGAGGTCTCTGAGTTCCTGAACTTTCGGATGAGTATCGGGAACACTTGCATGGATGGGCAACTCATGGGGATGAAAAAACCGGACGTCTGCACCGAATTCTTCAATAATTCTGGCAGCTTCTTCCGCAAGTAAACGGCTGTAGGAGCGTTCTCGCAAAGAACCATAAAGAAAAAGAATTCTAGGTTTGTGATCAAAGCTCATGGTTTTCTCCTAGGTTCTGTTCACTTGTGCAGTCTGCCGATGGATCACCACACCAAACTAATGGGTCTGCTTTGCAGCAATCCTCCGTGAGAAACTGCAAAAGCTGATTCGTTCCATCCCAGTGGATCGCATAGAATACGTGCCGTTGAACACGCCAAGAGTGAATTAGATGAGCTCGCTCTAGCTGGGCAAGATGCCGAGACATGGTAGAAGGGTGGGCGCTCAAAGCCTCCGCAATGTCTCCTGCAGATAGACCCGCAGGCCCTGCACGAACGAGTAAGCGGTAGGCAGCCAGCCTCGTTTCTTGGGCAAGCGCTAAAAGCGATTCAATAACAGTTTCTGATTGCATGATTGCGCGATATCACAATTGCGCAGTTGTGCAAATAAGTTGGTGGGCGATCGCCCCCAAACCCCATGAGCGGTGCGTTATGACTGCGTCTAACAGCACTCTGCGAGTTCAGGATGTATGTTCCAGGTTTTGGACTTGTATTTATGGGTAGACCCTTCTGAGAGAGGGTTTGGGAGTGAGGGGCTTCAAGTCGTTGTCAGCCAGCCGGTTTTAAACCGCAAGCTGGCTACTCGACGATGGAAAACGTTTTGATCTCCAGAACGGGACCTACCATGGCTAGGGTCGCGATGTCGGAACGGATCTGCCCTTGCACTGCCACTGCGAGTCCCGCCTTGCACAGGTCTGCCGGTGGGCGGTGCAGCTCATAGGTGTCGCCTTGGTCGGTCACCAATGTCCAAGCCCCCATGCCCAGGGTGACCCGCTGGATGGTGCCGGTGAGGTGAACAGTGCTCATCGGGGGGATACCTCTGTCTTGGCGGCTAGATTGGCAATGGCGAAGCAGAGCAAGGCATTCACCAACAAAAATCCTTGGGCGATCGCTCCACTGCCTAGCCCAAGTACGGGATAACTCAAGACCGCGCTGACTGTGAGAGCTGCCGTCAGGCCCAAGCTGGTGCCAATGGTGAGTAACCGACCGCCGGGATGACCCAGCAAGAACGCTAGGCAACCTAAGGGAATCAGGACGCTAGCAAAAAGGGGATTAAGCACCACACTGCCTTGAATAGCGCCGCCGAGTTCGGACAAAGAACTACCCATGACCCGCAGGGGCCACTGGGGTAGGTCGTAGATATAGAGGCCTCGCAGGAAAAATAGACCCGAACTGCCGACGACCAACCCGCTCGACAAGGCCCAGCCCCCGAGTCCCGGCAAATAATTGCGCAGCACCCAAGCCAAAAGGTAAGAGCCCAGCACCATGGCTACCTTGGGCCAGAAGGCAATAATGCCGCCATCAAACCAGAACCGCAGGTTGAGATAGCCTTGGTTTTTAAACCAGCGGAAAAAGTCGCGGAAGTTGAGCTGTCCCTGTAGGGCAAGTGTGACAGCAGCTCCGGCATCGAGGTGTCCAGCGCCGTAGTGGTTGAGGGTGTCGTTCTCAACGGTACGGGCGGAGGTTTTCAGCAGGGTAGTAATCTCTTCGGGATCATCGATGCCGACGGATTTGAGCAGGGCGGCCACGCCAGCCACATGGGGGGCAGCCATGCTGGTACCTTGGAGCGATCGCCATGCTGGATTCCCAGTGGCTGGATCGAGAGTTTCCTGCAAAATTCCGCCCGCATCACTATCCTCTCGCAGGCTACCGCCGGGGGCAGAAAGGTCAACCCCAGCCCCAAAGTTGGAGTAGGGCGCTTTCACACCGGTGGCATCTAGGGCAGCCACGGCAATCACATTGGCATAGCGGGCCGGGAAGGCGGCGGCATTAGCATTGGCATTGCCCGCAGCGGCCACAATCACCACCTTGCGTTGGTGGGCATAGGCGATCGCATCCTGCAGCACCTGACTGTCACCAAAGCCACCCATGCTCATGTTGATCACATCGGCACCATGGTCAGCAGCAAAGCGGATGGCTTCGGCAATGTCGGATACCGTACCGCTCCCTTCTGCACTCAAAACCTTAAGGGGCATGAGTTTAGCTTTGTAGGCAATGCCTGCCACGCCATAGCCATTGTTGGTAGATTGGGCGATGGTGCCGGCTACGTGGGTGCCGTGGCCGTTATCGTCCAATGCTTCTACTTGATTGTTGACGAAGTCGTAGCCGGCCACGAAGGTGGTGTCCTTGAGATCAGGCACCGGGGTGATGCCCGTATCGATTACCGCCACCGTAATTCCCTCGCCCTGGGTGTCATCCCAAGCCCGCTCCATATTGATGCTGCGGAGATTCCACTGTTTGCTGTAGTCAGGATCGTTGGGGATCGCTTGAATGGAATAGAGAAAGTTGGGTTCAATCGACTCCAAATCTGACCGCCAGGGCGATCGCTTGAGGCTGCGCAGAAGGGAGCGATCGCCTTCTAGGACATATAGCTGCTGCTCGTTGGAAAAGGAACTGTTGAGGGTGGGCGTCTGCCCGGTTTCTCGAGCGATCGCGTTCAGGTATTGGGTCACCGTTTCCGCAGGCAGATCATCTCGAAAGTCGATCAGGAGTGAGGTATAGTCACCTCGATTCATCAATTGGGGAGCCGTCGCCACGGCCCAGAGCAGTCCCCCCAAAAATAGTCCCAGCAGCAGTAGTCGTTTCATTGGCTTGGCGAGTGACAGGATTTTTCCTACCATAGCTCACTCTGCTCGGGGTCGGGCTGTTGGCCGGGGATCGAATCTTGCTACAGTTGAAAGAATTGATGCGCTAAAGGTTAGGGGCAATGGGACACGGGCTAATGTGGTTTCCGCTGCTGGCGTTGTTTATCGGGCTAGCCTGGGCTGGATGGAATGAATACCAAAAATTAGAAGCCTATAAGGTGTGGGCATCTGATTTTGAGCGGGCAAAATACGATATTTATGCCATGCTAGGGCAGACAGGCGATCGCCTCACCTGGGGCAAACCCACCCGTCGTGGCCCCGTTGATCTACACCATTTAGCGATCGCTGATATTGTTCGTATCACGGTGATCCACGGCTCGGAGGAGATTCCTGCCGACCAATTTATGGCCCTAGAGCAACAAGAGGCGATCGCCCAATCCAAGCGTCGCATTCAACTTGCTCTATACCTGAGACATACTTCCGCCCCTGCTTGCATTCCCTTTACCGAACTGCCCCTCGCTCTAAAATGGGGCCTATACCTTGAACGCCATCGTCAGCAGCTTACCCTCAGTCCGGATGCTTAATTCCACGTTTTGCGTCGTCCAAGCCTAGGAGCCGTGCTAGGAGCCGTGCTGTCCTTGAGGCTAGGTTATGGCTGCACGGTTCGCCATGCTCATCCCTTGCCTCGTTTCGGTGGCTGCCGAGCTTGTTTGGGGGTTTGGCAGTTGGTCTCTGCTTTGTGCGAAACCTAAGGCAGGATCTGCGATTCCATCGGCCGATCTAAGCGGATGGTGGGAAGGCTTCCTCGAATGATCGTTGTACCCTCGTCTCTATGTTGTTCCTGACCCTGAGATGACTGACCTTGTTTCTGTCTCTCGTACTGATCTTGCCCAGCGTCGTCAGTTGCTTCGCCGTCAGCGGCGATGGCGATTTCTGCGATCGCTGTGGCGAACGGGCTTAGTTATGGGCATGGCCGGTGGGCTGGTATGGGTCACAACCCAGCCAGTGTGGATCCTGCACCATGTCGATCAAGTTAATGTTGAAGGCAATCAACTGCTCTCGGTTGATGCCATTCACTCTCTGCTGCCGATCACCTATCCCCAATCGTTGCTGCATCTTGATCCCAACGCGATCGCTGACTATTTAGAAGCCCAAGGGCCCATTGAAGAAGCGACTGTCACCCGGCGGCTCCTGCCGCCGGGGCTGAATGTGCAAATTCAAGAGCGCCATCCCGTGGCTGTTCTCATCCGAGGGAATGCCTCTGCCAACTCAGACCTGCGCGGTGAAGCTGCTGCAACCGATAACGATCCTATGGCTCAAGTAGGGCTCATTGATGAAAAAGGATTTTGGATGTCCCTATCTGCTTATGTAGCCTTAGATGACTCTCTGTTGCTCCCGGGGCTGAAGGTGCGAGGTATGCAAGAATACCAGCGCAGTCAGTGGTCTCAGCTATATCGAGTCCTACACCAGTCTCCCCTATCCATCTATGAGGTTGACTGGCGTGATCCCAGCAATTTGGTGCTATCTACAGAATTGGGTACCGTGCATTTTGGCCCCTATAGCGATCGCTTTCCCCATCAACTACAGGTGCTGGATCAACTACGTAGGCTGCCCCAGCATATCGACATAGGGAATCTGGATTATATTGACCTACGCAACCCAGAGTCGCCGTTGTTGCAAGAGCTAGGCATGGTGTCCCCCAGTCCGCTGCCTGTGGAGTTGGTGCCCCCAGAGACTACTGGCGAGCCTAATCAAGGGTGAATAGCTAGGCTTCTTAGGAGTATAAGTTTCGTATAGTCATACTAGAGGACAGGCCGTTTTGCTGACAGTAGTCTAGAATTTGTCAGTTAGCATGATTGGCAAGGACAAAAGGACACTTATACCAACAGCAGGTGATTACTGGTTGACCGAGCCGCGTTGGTTATGTCCTCGATCACAGAAAACTTGCCCCAGTCGCCCTTTTGTTTCCTAGCAGCACCTATGTTTAGGAGGAATTGTTGGTTTTTGCTGCAAGTTACCCTATAGTTGTCTAGAGTTGTCCGAGGGTGGGGATTCTTGCATCCGGTGCTCCTGATGTAATGATTTTTTTGATAATCAGCTCAGCCGCGAATATAGTGGTGGCATCCCCTGAGTAACCTGATAAGGAAAATCCATATATCGATGACGGCTTCAAATCCTTTCACAAATTCTAAAGATCATTTGAATCAGGTTTATGATGCCCATAATGCCCTGGCAGACGAACCCAGGAGTGGTGAAATTGTGTCGAGCAGTGTAGCCAGAATTAAAGTTATTGGAGTGGGGGGCGGCGGCTGTAATGCAGTCAACCGCATGATTGCTAGCGAGGTTGCTGGAGTAGAATTTTGGTCGGTGAATACCGACTCCCAGGCCTTGACCCTCAACGATTCCCACAACTGCCTTCACATAGGGCAGAAAGTTACTCGTGGTCTAGGAGCAGGGGGAAACCCCGCCATTGGGCAGAAGGCAGCTGAAGAGTCGCGGGATGAAATTTCTGCTGCTCTCAAGGGATCTGACCTCGTTTTTATTACCGCTGGCATGGGCGGAGGTACCGGTACCGGTGCGGCTCCTATTGTGGCGGAGGTGGCCAAGGAAATTGGTGCTCTGACTGTGGGTGTGGTCACGCGTCCTTTCACCTTTGAGGGGCGGCGACGTACAAGCCAGGCTGATGGCGGTATTGAGGCCCTTCAGAGCCGAGTGGATACGCTGATTGTGATTCCCAACGACAAATTGCTGTCGGTGATATCCGAGCAAACCCCTGTCCAGGAAGCTTTCCGGGTCGCCGACGATATTCTGCGCCAAGGGGTGCAGGGTATCTCCGATATTATTACTATTCCCGGCTTGGTGAATGTGGACTTTGCCGATGTGCGTGCGGTGATGGCCGATGCTGGCTCGGCGCTGATGGGCATTGGAATTGGATCGGGTAAATCTCGGGCCCGAGAAGCTGCCATTACCGCCATTTCATCACCGCTGTTGGAGTCTTCCATTGATGGTGCGAAAGGTGTGGTCTTCAACATTACCGGAGGCGATGATCTGACGCTGCATGAGGTGAATGCTGCTGCGGAAATCATCTACGAAGCGGTGGATCCCAATGCCAATATCATTTTTGGTGCTGTGCTGGATCATCGCCTGCAGGGAGAAGTGCGGATTACGGTGATTGCCACTGGGTTTTCGCCTGAGGTGCCGGTCACCCAAGCCCAAACGACAACCCGTGTGTCTCCCATGAAGCGATCGCCTGCTCCTCCGCCCGCCTCGCCGTCCCCCGATCCTCGTCCAAAACCCTCAGGTGGTCTTGACATCCCTGAGTTTCTCCAGAAACGTCGTCCTACCCGGTAATCCAAATCCAATAGGATAGCCCAGCAACAAGTTTGCCCCAAGGCACCCTAGGATGAGGTGCTGGGGCTATGGGATAGGCTGGGTGAGCTAGTTAATCTGAGGAAAGAAAGGCAGTAATAGGTAGACACCGCGAGGATCGTCAAGAGCCTCAATCTGCTGTAGGTGTCCCCGCAGGTGATGAAATTCCTGAGTGAGGGGATCAGCTTGGGCTGTAGGACGGAACAGCGATCGCAGTTGGCTACCAAATAAGCTTTCAAAAAGTTGCTCTTCAAACGTGCGCGGTTGGGGATATTCGTTGAGCTGCCAATCATCGCCTAGCTCAGCTTGTTCTGCTGCGGCAGCGATCGCGTCCTCTAGTCCGCCGATCTCATCCACCAGCCCCACCTGTTGAGCGTCAATGCCTGACCAAACCCGTCCCTGAGCCACGGCGGCCACATCGGTTGAAGACAGCGGACGCCCCTCGGCCACAATGTTGGTGAATCGGGCATAAATTTGATCCACCACCCGTTGCCCAATGGAGAGTTCTTGCTCCGTGAGCGGGCGGGCAATGGTGTTGCTGTCGGCGAAGGGGCCGGTTTTCACCACGTCCCAGGTAAGACCATTCTCGTTGGCTAGTTCCTGCACGTTCAGAACGAGACCAAAGACGCCAATCGATCCGGTGATGGTGTTGGGAGATGCAAAGATGCGATCGCCATGGGCGGCAATCATGTATCCGCCCGATGCGGCAATACTGCCCATGGAGACTATGACCGGCTTCTCTGCCTGGGTGAGCATCACCTCGCGGGCGATAATTTCTGAGGGAGACGCGCCACCCCCAGGGCTGTTCACCCGCAGGACGACGGCCTTCACGGCCTCATCCTGACGCAAATCCCGCAGTTGCCGGGCTAGGCGATCGCCCCCTACCAAACCGACTCCACCCTCGCCGCTGACAATGGTGCCATCGGCATAGACTACGGCAATCTGGTTCTCGGAGCGGGGTCGGTTGGGCGAGATCGTGCCCATGGCTTGGGCATAGGCGGAGAGCCCAATGTTGCGGAAGGAGGGCGCGTTGGGGGAATATTCGGTTTCGTCGGTTAGTTCGCGCAGCTCGCCAATCACCTCGTCGGCATAGGCAACTTGATCGACCAAGCCGGCTTCTAGGGCTGCCTCGGGCAGGAGAATGGCTTGGCTATCGGCGATCGCTTGCAGATCGCTGACCTCTAGGGAGCGATCGCTGGCCGTGGTGGTGAGAAATTCGCTCCAGAGATCGTTGAGAAGCTGCTGCGACTGCTCGCGATTTTCGGGGCTATTGCTGTTGCGTGTAAAGGGCTCCACGGCGGATTTATACTGCCCAGCGCGAATAATTTGCACATCAATGCCGTACTGCTCGAAGGCATCTCCAAAAAATAGGGTCTCGGCGCTAAACCCATTCAGTTCAATGCTGCCTGTAGGATTGAGAATCACCGAGTCGGCTAAGGATGTGATGTAATAGTCGCGCTCGCGCCAGCCGGTTTCGTAGGCATAGATAGGCTTGCCGCTGTCCTGAAACTGCTGCAACCCCTGTCGCACCTCGCGCAGGGTCGCAAACCCAGATCCGCGCCCTTCGGCAGAGGTAGTGCCTTGGATGAAGATGCCCACAATCCGATCGTCGTTGGCAGCTTCCTCTAAGGTGTCCAGGACGGTGCGCAGGGAAATGGGCGTGGGGGTGCTGCTGCCTGAGAGGGCGTCGTTAAATAAATCGGCAGGGTTTGAGCCTGGATTGGAGTCGGTGATGTCGAGGGAGAGGTCAAACACCAGGATAGAGTCTTTCTCGACCAAGGGTTCAGCATCCCGAGAGCCCAGGGCAATCATTAAAATAAAGACCACCAGTGCGCCAACGCTGAGGGTGGAAAATAGCAGCAGCCCGACAAAGCTAGCCAAGACGTACCGAAAGAAATCGCGCATGAGTTCCGAGACTTTTTTACTATGCTAATCGCTCCAGAGCATTCATGCTTCTGAGCTGGGCCAGATTGCCTGCACCGGTGCAAAGCAGAACGGTGGTCAACTCAGCCACGAGGGCCTCTGCAAGGTCAACCAGGGCTTCCTCAGACAGGGCAGCGGCCTGGAGGAAGGGGAAGGCCAATCCGGCTAAGTCGGCTCCGAGGGCGATCGCTTTGGCCGCATCTAAGCCGTTGCGCAGACCCCCCGAGGCAATTAGGGGAATCTGGGGGGCGATCGCTCGAATCTCGGTCACACATTGGGCTGTGGGGATGCCCCAGTTGGCAAAGGTCTGCCCCAACCGTCGTTGTCTAGCATCTTTAGCTCGTTCACCTTCCACTTTGGCCCAAGAGGTGCCGCCCGCGCCGGCTACATCGATGGCCGCTACGCCCGCGTTGATTAACCGTTGAGCGATCGCTCCGGAAATGCCATTGCCCACTTCCTTGGCGATTACCGGTACGGGCAGCCGAGCGCACAGGGTTTCAATTTTGCTGAACAAGCCGCGAAAGTTGGTATCGCCTCGGGTTTGGACACATTCTTGCAGAGGATTGATGTGCAAAATCAGAGCATCGGCCTCCAGCCAGTCCACCACCCGCTGACATTCCTCTAAGCCATAGCTATAGTTCAACTGCACGGCTCCTAGATTGGCCAGCAGCAGACTGTCCGGCGCTAGGGATCGGATCGAAAAGGTAGGGTTGACCGCAGGATTTTCCACCGCCACTCGCTGGGAGCCGACACCCATGGCAAAACCATAGTGCTGGGCGATCGCGGCCAGTCGCTGATTAATTTGGCGGGCTTCTTCGGTGCCGCCGGTCATGGATGAAATCAGCAGAGGAGCCTTTAACTGGCGCTGAAAAAAGGTGGTGGAGAGGTCAATATCTGCCCAGTCTAGCTCTGGTAGGCAACAATGCTGGAAGCGATAGCGCTCTAGTCCCGTAGTGGTTTGAAACTGCACATCTTCTTCTAGGCAGACACGAATATGCTCTGCCTTGCGAGATTGAGTGACGGCTGCTTCTGGGGTCGGTGATGCGATCGCGGGCAGGGAGGTGGGTGTTGAAGATAGACGGGATACACTCATGGCGAATGGGGAACCAGTAACGATAGAACAGGCGGCACAACCAGTTTACGGCTCAGTCTAAGGGGATGATCATTGGGGTTCTTGATGGGATGTAGAGGCGATCGCCTTGACGTAACGCGATCGCTCTCCCTGTTGATTCCCTCGACTGGGCGCTAGCCTGAGCGGTCTGTGGGGAAGAACTCAAGCTGGTAGCGGTAGAGCGCCACAGGGCGACTAGGGCCGAGTAGCGAGGCTTGGGTTTTGAAATAGTCTGGATCCTGGGGCGAAAGGTATACAGCGGTAACTTGGTCGGCGGTGATCAGCGGCTGGCTGGCATCGAGGGGCATGAGGCGACGATAGCCGGTGGTGGTCTCAACCTCGTTGAGGTACAGTTGGGCGCTGCCGCGAAATTCTTGCTGAAAAACCTCGGTAGTGAAGAAGCGATCGCTGCCGACGGCCTCGCTCTCCCGCGCTGTGATGGTGGAAATCAGTTGGCGGTTGTCGCCCAGGTCGGTGATCTGGCGATTGGGCTGGCTGGCATCAACGGTCACCTGTTGAACCACGCCTTCGCCCAGATAGGCATTGGCGAGGTTGAGTCCATTGAAGGCGCGATCGGCAATAATCTCAGGCGGCTGTCCTGGCAGGTTTACGCTAGAACGCGATCGCCCCAGGGTTTGAAAGACGGAGACGGGATCTGGCTGGATGAACCTGGCCCGGAAGCTAATAGGCTGCTCCAAATAGGCCTGATTGCTCTCATAGCCAGGGGTAACCAGTTGGGGCGCAAGGGGGGCCGCCATTGCCGTTAGACGGGTGACCACCTGCCATTCGCCCAGAAACCAGTCTGGATAGTACAGATCACCGCGAGGTGCCGCCAGGGCGGGCTTGCCCGACCAGTTGGGAAAGGCATCAAGGCGATCGCTGATGGAGCTAGCTTGGGCCGAGCCGCTGCACAGTAGCCACAGCAAAGCTAGACCTAGCAGTAAAACCATTCGCCCCAGGTTTGTTGGATATCGCCGCATAGTCTGTCTACTAGTCCACCCAGCCAATATCCGATTCCGAAAGGCGATCGCCGGGTTTGGTGATGGCTTCCTCCACCGGCATGGGCGGTAGCCGCCGGACATTCAGCGCATCGGTAGACATGCGGGGTAACGCTGAAGCTTGCACATTTTGAGGCGTCGCCTTTACTTGGGGTGCAGTGCCATAGCCCAGCATCGGCCGAGGTAGGGCTGTTGGTGGGGGCGATAGGCGATCGGAGGGCATGGGGGGAAGAGAGGAGCGGCGATCGCTCGGCGATGCGGCTAAGGGAGCTGAGGGCATGTTCTCCGAGGGCATCGGTGGCAGCCCATTCGGCTGAATCGGGCGCTGCAACGGTCGCCCGAGGGGAGCATTTTGGGGTGGTCCCAGATCCAGCCGTCGAGCTGCTATGGAGCGATCGCTAGGAGGCGTAGCATTCTGCTGTCCGGACGTGGAGTCCTTGGGAGGGGAATTCTTAATCTGCTGATCCTTAATCTGTTGATCCTTAATCTGCTGGTTCACCTCCGACAGCTTTAAGATCACCTGTCGCGACTCTTCTAAGTCGGCCTTGAGCTTGTCAATCTGGGCTTGCCCCTGCTGCACCTGCTGTTCCAGGGTGAGGATCTGGGTATCCCGCTCAGTAAGACTGGCTTGGGCAGCTTCTAGGGCAGCCTGGCTGTCTTTCCACGCCTGCTCCAGATCAACCTTGGTCATGCGGCTGATGGGCTTCGATCGCTCCCCTGTGGCGCTTGAATCATCCCCAGAGCTGGCGGCTGGCGTCTCGGTCTTCTCAGCCTCGGGTGAATCCACCTCAGCCTTGGCAGGGGTTTCAGCGGTTGAGTCTGCCGATGCGTCGTCGGTGGTATCGATCGGGGGCTTTTGAGCTTCATCCCGTAGTAAGTCGGATAGTCGTTTCTTTGCCATCACGTTTTCCAATCCCGTTGAATTTCGTCCACAACCCGTCGATAGTCAGAACAGGCTTCCTTCGCATTCCGTCCTCGCCACTGGCTAATGGGCGATCCATCTAATGCCGCGCGCTCATGGGCTTTGTAGGCACGGATAAAGGCATTACAAGCCGGTATGCCAAGTTCAAGCAGGGTATTTTGCGCCTCAATCGCCTCGTTCAGGCTGCGGGGATCAACTCGGGTCAACAAGACCCGATGCGCCACCCCCACGGGTGTCACAGCCTGCCGCACCGTCTCGATTAACACTGTAAGATCCATGGGGGCAGGGGGCGTCGGCAAAATTAAATAGTCCGCTGCTCCAATTGTTGCCGACAAGGCTTTAGACCCTAAGGCTGGCGGCGTATCAACCACAATGACCTCATAATCGTCAATTTGCCGCAGTTGACTGAGCAGATGGGGCTGGGTTTCCTGGGATAGATCAAACCCCATGCCGCTGTCGCTGCGCTCAACCCACCAAGTGGCTGACCCTTGGGGATCGGCATCCACCAGCAACACTTTCTGCGTCTCTGACAAGGTTGCTGCTAGATTAACGGCGGTTGTGGTTTTACCAACACCTCCCTTGCCGTTGAGTACCACCAAAATCTTGTGGGAGAGGGATGATGGATCTGCCAAGAAAAGCCTCGACTACAGTGCACTAGTGACGTACGGACGAACAAAGAATTAGCAGCGGCGATCGCTCTTTTCTGAGAAGACGCGATTACACCAACTATGATGACGACTATACCCTGTTCTGCCCTCCAAGCAGAAGGGATCAGTAAGCAAACGTAAGGTTTTGCCCCCAGATCAACCCGGATTTTCCATGAAGAAATACCAACTTTGTTAAAAATCTTTAGCAGACCACAATTTATGACCGATCCAAAGTACATTCGACTGTAACACTGTGTCATTTCACATTAGGAAACATTACTTATGGCAGCGTCATACTTACCTTCCATTTTGGTGCCCATTGTGGGGTTGGTTTTCCCTGCTGTTACGATGGCGCTACTGTTTATCTATATCGAACGTGAAGACGCCAGCGGCATCTAAGAAGATGGCGATCGCGGTGGATAGGTCGAGCGGCTTATCATCACACAATGTTTGAAAACATTCAATAGTTGTCAACATGGGTTGAGGTTTAGATCAACCATTCATCCCTTGTTGCTATGTCCTAGGCACTCCTAAGCCAGGATTTTGTCTAGGGCACGTCTGAATTTTGGACAGTTGATTCGTCCAGATCTTTAGCCAATCTCATCTGGAGGCTTTCATTTTTATGACCATGCAAGTAATTCAACCAGCGGGCGATCCTCAAATTGGAAATTTAGCTACCCCTGTTAATTCATCTGGGTTTACCAAGGCATTTATCAATAATCTGCCTGCTTACCGGGCTGGGCTTTCTCCACAGCGCCGTGGGCTGGAAATTGGGATGGCCCATGGCTATTTGCTCTTTGGCCCCTTTGCCTACGGTAGCCATTTCCGCAACACGGAGCTAGCTGACTTTGTGGGATTGATCGCCGCCATTGTGCTGGTGCTCATCCTGACGGTTTGTCTATCGCTGTACAGCAGCACCGGCGTTTTGAAGCCGATCGCCACCATCACCAATCCTCACCCTCCGGAAGCGCTGGGTACCCAGGAAGGCTGGAGTGAGTTTGCCGGCAGCTTCTTGATTGGCGGCATGGGTGGAGCTGTTTTTGCCTACATCCTGTTCCAAGTGTTTAAGGCTGGCGTGTTTCAAGCCCTGCTAGCATAACCGCGATCGCAGTTAACCCCATAGTTGCCCCTGGTTTCGTCATGAAACCAGGGGCTTTGTGTTGGCACTGTTGGCCTGCCCTCCAGGGTGAACCACTCACGGTTCAACAGCAAGCGGCGTCCCAGATGGAACGCCGCTTGTGTTATTGAAAGCAATCTAGGTCACGTTTGGGTGAGACAGGATGATCGCTCGTGCAGCGATTGCCAGCCCCTAGTTGTGGCTAGATGGAAGAACCTAGACCAGCGTAGGCTCCGTAGAAAAACAGACCCAGAACTGCTAGTGCGCCGAGACCAGCGATGGTGGCAACTACCCACAGGGGAATACGTCCAGAACTAGACATGTTTTCTATACCTCTTTAACGAAGACAACATTGAAGGTTTCTAGAACAACCTAGGCTCAGCCTACAGCCCATGGATGGAACGTGGCGCGACCATAATCGCTGTTCCATAAGGCGAGTTTTTTACAGGGTTCTAGCAAGTATGACTGCATGAGAGAAAACCCTGTAAAACTAAAAAGGCTGGTTTAGTTGAAAAAGTAGCTAGAAAATAGAATTCCTAGTACGAAGACTAGTAAAAGACCCAGGTAGAGAGATGTTCTATTAAGCTCTACCGGTTGTTTGTTTGGATTTGGGGAACGGTCCATGAAATGCTCCTATCGCTGGATAAACTGCATAGCGGCGATCGCCCCGATGAAAAAGATGGTTGGTACTGCCAAGGTGTGAACAGCTAACCACCGCACGGTGAAAATGGGATAAGAAATGGGTTCGTTCGGATTATTTCCAGTCATAGTTTTCAAACGGGTTTGGAATTATGGACTACTTCAGAAAATCTTGAATTTGCTGCTTTGCGTCAAAGCGCTCCTGCAGGATAGGAACTTCCTGGCGCTCTTGGGTGAAATACTCGTTGGGGCGAGGTGTGCCAAAAGCGTCGTATGCCAACCCGGTGCTGACGAACAGCCATCCTGCAATAAACAGAGCGGGAATAGTGATGCTATGAATGACCCAATATCTAATACTGGTAACAATGTCAGAAAAGGGACGTTCTCCTGTGGTACCGGCCATCAAATTACTCCAATCTTATGACTACTAGAACCTATTCTTTATGATACGAAACGATGGGATTTACGGTAAAGCGATCGCACTCTACTATTGGTCAGTCTCCCATATTTAGAGCGGTTGTGAGTATGCCTAATTCCGGTTCTCAATGAACTAGGCAAGCTCTGCAGTGGCTGGATCATACCGCAGCAACACACCGCTCTGTCCCAAAATGAACCCTAGCTCTGGATTCACAAACATCACGCGATAGAAATTTGAAGGGACGTTTTCAACGGCCTTGTCTTTCAGCCAGGTTTTACCGCCATCTGGGCTGTAGAACAGGTTGCCACTGCCGCC
>DATNRH010000444.1 GCA_036703605.1 Candidatus Obscuribacterales bacterium
TTCGGTGCAAGTCCGACGCTGTCCCGCAACTGTCATGATCATGGGCCTCTCGTGGTGAAAGAGAGAGCCAAGGTCTCAGCCAGGATGCCTACCGATTACACAACACACCCTACACATCTGCGAGGTACAGACCGTGTTCCATTCCATTACGACCATTCAGCGTCCCGCTCGGGCGGGCATCATCCTAGCCCTAGCCCTAGGAGCGATCGCTCTCTACGCAACGCCTGCCCTGGCTCACCATCCCTTTGGTGGCCAGACACCCACGACCTTCATGGCCGGATTTCTGTCGGGTCTAGGGCACCCGGTCATTGGTCTCGACCATGCAACCTTTGTGGTCGCATCGGGTTTGCTAGCCGCACTTTGGCCGTCTGGCTTAGTCATTCCCTTGGGCTTTGTCCTGTCATCCCTCCTGGGTACCAGTGTCCATCTACTCGGCTGGAATTTGCCCGCTGCGGAAATCTTCATTTCTGGATCCGTGGTGATGTTCGGTATTCTCCTGGCCCTGCGGCAGCAGTTGCCGCTCTTGCCTGTGGTGATTCTAGGGGCGATCGCCGGCCTCTTCCATGGCTATGCCTATGGGGAAGCGATCATTGGCGCGGAGATGATGCCGCTCGTGGCCTATCTCCTAGGCTTCACCGTCATCCAAGGGGCGATCGCCCTGGCCGCCTACGCCATGGCTCGCCAGGCGAGTCTTCCATCCAAGGAGCATCCACTATCTCTACGATTTGCTGGATTTCTTATCTGCGGTCTCGGCACCGCTTTTCTCAGCACCATTGTTCTTGGCTAAAAACCTGTAAAACCAGTAATTTTAGGCGATCGCTCTTGATCCTCACTCCAACCCCTCTCCCAGAGCGGTAGAGGGGTTTTGATAACACCCGTAACTTTCTTACTCCCCTTCTCCCCTTGTGGGAGAAGGGGTTGGGGGATGAGGGGAAACGATGGGTCAGCTCATCAGCTATCGAGGTCGTTGCGTCATTCCTTGGAATTTCTTCTAGATCTGTCCTAAATCTGTCAGGGATAGAGCCTACGCCAAGGTTGGTAGGCTTCCCTGCATAGGACTGTCCAGCAGCGTTAAGGAGCGATCGCCCTTTTCCACAAGTCCCTAAAGGATTGCTATGCATAAAATTCCCGTAACCGTGATTACCGGCTTCCTAGGAGCAGGTAAGACCACTTTAATTCGCCATCTCTTGCAACATAATCAGGGCCGACGTATTGCTGTCTTGGTCAATGAATTTGGCGAAATTGGTATTGATGGTGACCTGCTGCGTAGCTGTCAGGTGTGCGATGACGATGACCAGCCCAGCAATATTGTGGAGCTAGCCAACGGCTGCCTCTGCTGCACCGTGCAGGAAGAATTTTTGCCGACCATGCAAACCCTGCTGCAGCGGCGCGAGCAACTGGACTGTATTGTGATTGAAACTTCAGGATTAGCCCTGCCCAAACCGTTGGTGCAGGCGTTCCGCTGGCCCGAAATTCGCACCGGTGCCACTGTAGACGGCGTGATTACCGTGGTGGACTGTGAGGCGATGTCCCGTGGACAGGTGGTGGGCGATCTAGATGCCCTGAACGTTCAGCGTCAGGCGGATGATAGCCTCGACCATGAAACCCCAATTGAAGAATTATTTGAAGATCAGCTGGCCTGTGCCGACTTGGTCTTGCTCACCAAGGGCGATCGCATTTCCCAGGGCGATCGCCAGCGGGTGGAAGCTTGGCTGCGGCAGGAGCTGCGGCCGGGCGTGAAGCTGGTGCCGTGCCACCAGGGAGTGGTGTCGGCGGAGGTGCTGCTAGGCTTCAATGCGGCGGTGGAAGATGACCTAGGTCAACGCCCCAGCCACCATGATCACGACCATGACCACAGCCATGATGACCATGACGACGATATCCAAGCGGTGCCGCTGATCGGTGGCGAATGCGATCCAGAACGCTTGGTGGAGGAGCTGCGGCAACTGGTGCAACAGCAGGAAATCTATCGCATTAAGGGCTTTGTTGCGGTGCCCCATAAGGCGATGCGCTTGGTGTTGCAGGGGGTGGGCGATCGCTTTGATCACTTCTACGATCGCCCTTGGAAACCCAGTGACCTGCGACAAACCCAACTGGTGGTCATTGGTCGGCAACTGGATGCAGCAGGTTTACAGCGTCAGTTTGCAGCGATCGCCCCGAGATTACAGGTCACCAATCCTGGTTAACCTAATCTCTGTCTACCCAATCCCGCATAAGATAGAACGGATGCGTTTCATCGGACAATACCATGCGGGTTATTGGGCTAATCAGCGGCACATCAGTGGATGGAATAGATGCAGCATTGGTCACCCTAACGGGTGCGACCTTTGATTTATCCGTGGAGGTCGTCGGCAGTGCCACCTACGCCTATCCCGACGAGCTGCGATCGCAAATTCTGCGGGTTTGTCATGGTGAGCCCATATCCTTGCCCGATCTAGCAGCGCTAGATGATGCCATTGCCCATCAGTTTGCCCAAGCAGCGATCGCCCTGCAAGCCGCCCATGGCCCAGCCGATCTAATCGGCTCCCATGGACAAACCGTCTTCCACCGTCCTCCCGGCCAAGGTGCAGACCTAGGCTACACCGTCCAACTGGGCCGGGGTGAAGCGATCGCCCACCAAACCCATTGCACCACGGTGAGTAATTTCCGAGCCGCCGACATGGCCGCAGGCGGTCAGGGTGCGCCCCTCGTGCCGCCCATCGATGCTTGCTTACTCAGCCATCCCAAATATCATCGCTGCGTGCAAAATCTCGGCGGCATCGGCAACGTTGCCTACCTCCCGCCCCGTCCCCTACAGCAAACCGATCATCCCGAAACCCTCGCTGCCTATGGTCAGCAGGTGCGCGGTTGGGATACAGGGCCTGGCAATGTTTTGATCGATTTAGCCGTCTATCATTTGTCCAACGGTGCCCAAACCTATGATCAGGATGGGGCATGGGCTGCCAGCGGCACGGTACAGAGCGCCTTGGTCGAGCAGTGGCTCCAGCAGGACTTTTTCCACACCCCACCGCCCAAATCCACCGGTCGAGAGTTATTTGGCCAGGCCTATCTAGAGCAATGTCTCGTCGATGCCGCCGCCTACCACCTTTCCCCAGCCGATCTCCTAGCCACCCTCACTGATTTCACCGCCGCCTCCATAGCCCACAGCTATCAAACCTTCCTACCCCGCCTACCGGATCAGGTTGTTCTCTGTGGTGGCGGCAGCCGCAATCGCTATCTGCACCAGCGCATTCAGGCCCATCTGCCCACCTGCGAGGTCATGACCAGCGACGACATTGGGATGCCCGCCGATGCCAAAGAAGCGATCGCCTTTGCCATCTTGGCCTATTGGCGCACCCAGGGAATTCCCGGCAATCTCCCGGATGCAACCGGGGCCAGTCACGCTGTATTGTTGGGAGATCTCCACCATGCACTCTGATGCCAGCCGCTACCCCCTTGCCTTCAGTCCATCCATCCCCACAGAATTGAACCAGGAGACGGGCGGTAGCCCGTGCCCGTTACCAGGGGTGGATCGAGATGCCATGTTGTGGGAGGAGCTAGGGAGAACATCACCGTGAGTCATACCTTTTTGATGGAAGCTGGACGCTGGCGGCTGCAGGGCAGTTGGCTAGAACGCGACGGTATGCCCATTCCTGTCAAGGGAAAAATTTTAGTGGCTTGGAGCAAAGACGACTGGTACACCATGGTGACCAAGCTAGAATTTCCTGGCTCAGAGCGAGAAGGCGTATCCTATCAATATCGCGGTCGGCTGAACCTGGGCGATCGCCAATATACCTTTGTGCTGCAGCATAGCCTGCTCGGCAAGGTGGAGGGCGAGGGCTGGGTGGCTCCTGAATCCATCGTTCAACGGTATTGGGTGTTGGGCGATCGCCAACGCCGCACGGGCTTTGAAACGCTCTACCAGCTCAGCGACGATGAATACTATATGTCTAGTGGCGTCATGGCGGGGCATTACCTCACCAGCGCCATGGAAGCACGGCTGGCTCGGGTCAAGCACAATGAGTAGGAACGTCTCCAGCCTCCATCCCATCACCGCCCAAAGTTTCGCCATTATTGATCAAGAAATCGGTTCTCACCCTTGGAATGCGGCAGAATACGCCATTGTCCGCCGGGCCATCCATTCCACCGCGGATTTTGACCTGAGCGCGCTTTTCCACTTCAGTTCCGGAGCGATCGCCGCTGGCATCCAAGCCATCCAAAGCCACGTGCCGATTGTGGTCGATGTGCGCATGGTGGCCATGGGCGTCGCTAGCACCGTAGCCCACACCGAATCACCCCTCTACTGTGCCCTTGATTTTGACGGCGAAGGCAGCACCCGCACCGCCGCCGGCATGGCCACCGTTGCCCGCCACTATCCCCACAGTATCTTTGTGATAGGCAACGCCCCCACCGCACTGCTGACCCTTGTGGACTTGATCCAAGC
>DATNRH010000445.1 GCA_036703605.1 Candidatus Obscuribacterales bacterium
AATAGTCTGCCACCTGCTGCAGCAAAATCCAGTAGCCCGGCGGGAAGAAAGCCGCGCTGATCACGTCATCAACTGGCCGCACCGCTGTTGGCTCCAAACCCTCTGGCAATTGTTCCACCCAGCGTAGGGCGATCGCCCCCATCTGCTGCGCTCCAAAAGGCACGCTGAGGATATCTCCGGGTTTAATGCACAGCTCCGTTGGCACAGCGTAGGTATAGAGCCCTGGTGCGCCCGGACAGTCTACAAGGGCCTCAATCCAGCGGGAAGCTGCGCCATACTGGGCGACGGGTTCGGCAACGGTTGGCAAGGCGGCGATCGCCATCGGCATACAGACAGGATTGGTCATGACGAAACTCAGTCTTCCCCAGCATCCTACCGAATCTAGCGTGTTGTGGGACGCTAGAAAACCGTTCAATTGCGGATGATCTTCGGGTTAGACGGGCTGGGGCTGGGTGATCGCGATCCTAGAAACCTAGATTAGGTGTAGGCTGCTGTTAGGCAAAGCCGTGACGCACCGTCCCGTAACGCATGGATGACCACCACCTATCTATAAGAATTCTCCGCTCATACAGAGTGCCGTTAGGCGAAGCCGTAACGCACCGTCTCGCTCATCACGAACTTGTACTCAAGTTAGATCAGAATAGCCACTGAGCAGATCGAGCAGGAGTGGCAGAATAGGGTCGCTGGGAGCACGATAGCGGATGCGAGGATTGGCGGGCTGGGGCTGCAGACTGGTCAACAGCAGGCGATCGCAACTGTGGGTGAGCATGAGGTTGAGCCCCAGATGTTCACCACTGCCGCGAAAGTCAGTGCGTACACCAACCACTGGAATCCCCTTAGCATAGGCATAGCCCAGCTCAAAGCAACTACCTGAATCGGCATCCGTGCCATCTAAGATCACCACCATCAGCGCTGCGCCATCGATACCCCGGACGCAAATCTTGAAGAGTTCGTGGGGATCGGTCGTGCCAGCACATTCATCCTGGGGGAGATAGACGGAGTAGCCCGCTGCCCGCAACCCCATGGCGATCGCTGCATTGAAGTCAATTTCGGCGGCGGTGAACAGGGGCCCAGCAAAGTAAATCCATGGGGTGAGCGTGCTCATAGGCGATCGCTTATACCTTGATGTCTATCATGGCGTCCAGTTTAGCGCAGGATCCGGGTGCTTACGTTAAAACAACACCGGATAGGCTTATAGCTTATCTATGGTGGCATCCATCGTGATGTCTACAAATTAGTTTTATTAATTTCACTATCTTGGGCATAGCCTACATCTTATCTCGACTGTCCACCGCCTTAAGCGACGCGGGAATGGCAGACTAGCGCTATGCGCTACGCAATCATGGCTGTATTAATTAAAACATTGTACTTATTCTTGACCATGATCGCATGATCGATTGCCGATGTACTTGCATAAGAGGTATAGTTCGGTTTAAAAATATCTTAGAGATACAATCTAAATCAACATGGCTATCTCATCTCGTCTGTTGCTCTAGCTTGCTGACCTACCTAGAACTCTCCCTACCATAACCCTAGAACTATCTTGACAGGTATAACGGTATTGACTTCTAAATTCGGATAGCTCTACACCGTCTTCCTAAGCAGGATACTGTCGTTCTATATGCGGCATTTGGACTTGTCAAGCCTAGAAAAATCTATGCATCATCCCCCAGACCCATTTGAAATACCTATCGTTGGATAGATAGTCATTTGACACAATTTGTTGTATTGTTTAATACGATTTAACCAGACCTTAACTAGCCGATCATACATCGGGAGGACACTCGCATGAAATTCAAAATGATGTCTCTGGCCTTGATTGCAACCCTGGCAGCTACGCTTGGCGCTTGCGCAACCGAAGAGACTGCTCCTGCTCCTGAAACCACCGAAGAAGCTGCTCCTGAAACCACTGAAGAAGCTGCTCCTGAGGCTGAGGGAGAAGAGATGGAAGAAGAGATGGAAGAAGGCGCTGAGGAAGGTGCTGAGGAAGCTCCTGCTCAGTAATCGTTGTCATCACGGATCGATCGTGATCTAAGTGATGAGTCTAGACCACGGTCTACTCCTCACCCATGTTGCCAACAGATTCCTATCCATCAAAGGATCTGTTAGGCACGTTTCTCGGGTCGTGCATCAACCTGACTTAATGTAGAACGTTATTCACGTTCTCCCTGAAGCATTCATATCCCTGGTAAAAACCAGCATTCATCCCCTGTTTAAGTTGTCCTAGAAAGAATGCGATCGCCCTGTATGGTCAGGCGATCGCATTTTTAATGGTGATGGAAGGGGTACTTAACCTGCCGCCGTGGGCTTGGGTTTATGGGTGGAGGCCACATGCAGTTCTTTGAGTTGCTTCAGGTCTACGCCAGACGGAGCTTCGGTGAGTAAGCAGCGGGCCTGCTGGGTTTTGGGGAAGGCGATCGCATCTCGAATCGACTCTTCGCCCGCCAAGAGCATGACTAAGCGATCGAGACCATAGGCAATGCCGCCGTGGGGCGGGGTGCCATACTCGAAGGCTTCCAGCAAGAATCCAAATTTCCCTCGGGCTTCCTCGTCGGATAGACCAATCGTTTCAAAGACCTTAGCCTGTAGATCGGGGTGATAGATCCGCAAACTGCCGCCGCCAATTTCAAAGCCGTTGAACACAATGTCATAGGCTTGGGCCCGGGCCGTTTTCAGGTCGTGGGCATCCTCGGGGAAGGGCGCGGTGAAGGGATGGTGTAGGGCTTCTAAGCGCTTCTCATCGGCATTCCACTCAAACATGGGGAAGTCCGTCACCCACAGAAGGTTGAGCTTCTCGGGATCAATGAGGTTCATCTGCCGTGCAATCACTTGGCGCAGGCGATCGAGGGTTTTGTTGACCGTCGCGGCATCCCCTGCCCCAAACAGTAGCAGGTGTCCCGGCTGGGCTCCGGTTCTAGCCAGGAGCTCTTGCTTTTGCTCATCGCTGAGGTTGTCTTTGATGGCACCGATGGTGTCAATCTCGCCGCCTTCCCGCACGCGGATGTAGGCCAGCCCCTTCGCCCCCGCCTCGTTGGCTTCTTTGAACAGGTCACCACCGGGCTTAATGCGGACGTTGGAAATGGCGTCATTGCCGCCGGGAATCGGCAACACTTTCACCATGCCGCCAGCAGCGATCGCCCCTGAAAACACCTTGAAGCCGGAGTCTTTCACCAAGTCGGATACTTCTACTAGCTCTAGGCCATAGCGGGTATCGGGCTTGTCGGAGCCATAGCGATCCATGGCATCAGCATAGGTGAGGCGAGGGAAGGGGCGGGGTAGGTCGATGCCCTTCACCGCTTTGAAAATATGGCAGACCATGGCCTCATTCAGCTCCAGAATTTCATCCTGGGTCATGAAGCTCATTTCCATATCGAGCTGGGTGAATTCCGGTTGGCGATCGGCCCGGAGGTCTTCATCGCGGAAGCAGCGGGCAATTTGGTAGTAGCGATCGAACCCGGACACCATCAAAATTTGCTTGAAGAGCTGGGGCGATTGGGGCAAGGCAAACCATTCCCCTGGATTCACCCGACTGGGCACTAGATAGTCCCTTGCGCCTT
>DATNRH010000446.1 GCA_036703605.1 Candidatus Obscuribacterales bacterium
ATCTTACATGAGCTAAACCGTGGGCTGGGTTTGGAGCTGAAGTTCTAGGCGATCGCCTGGTTGGGGTTCGATAACCTGGGTGGTCAGATGGCGATCGCGGAGCCCATCTCGCACCTCGTCGGTATTGCCCACTGCCCGCAAAAACGACACCAGCAAACCCTCATACTGCACCTGTCCCGCCGCCGCCGTGGGCAGCATCACTTGCGGCGTCAGCCATTCCGCGGCCCGCAAAGCGCTCTCCCGTCCCTTAATGATTGGCCCCAGCAGCGGCAATTCCAAATTCATCATGGGCGTAATCGCCACGTCTACTGGCGCGAAGGCTTTCAGCGTCTCCGAGTGGAAACCATGGGGCTCATAGTAGAGCGATCGCCCGGTTTGTAGATCCTTAAGAATGTAGCCATTTTCCACCAGAGTTGGGCCAATCGGCGATCCGGATACCGCTCGAATCTCCAAGCGATCGTCCAAACAATAGGTATCGCCGTGGGGCAAGGCCACCACTTGGCTGTAGCCCATTTTCTGAACCACCGAGGCTGCATTCGGCGATCCCACCACCAGCCAATCGTGATTGAGGTGAGCTAGGGTGGCAGGGTGGGCATGGTCTTCCAGCCCTTGGGATAGCAAAATTACATCGACATCTTCTGGCACCGGCACCGGCTGGAGGTGCGTCCCGCGAAATAACCAGGTCGCGCCACCAAACACCAAGTCGCCCACCAACCAGGGGTCTAGCAAAATGCGCTTGCCGCCAAGTTCAATCAGCCAACTGTTGCTGTCTAGCCAGGTTACATGCATGGGAACTCGCCAATAGGTCTACTCCTTAATTGTAAACACTTGTTACGTGCTGTGTTGGTCGAGGCGATCTAAACTGGTAGACCGGGGGACTAGACGCTAGCTGTTTGGCGATCGCCCTAGAACACCCCCAAATCCATCGTTTCTGGAGCGCAACTAGCCCTAGCATGTATGGTATGATCCTCAGTTTGTGACGTCTTGTGGTGATGGATCGGTTGAGTGCGGTCGTGCTCATGGCAGGGTCTATCATTCACCAGGCAAGGTTCAGACTTCAGCTAGCCCAAGATGGCTAAGACTCACAATTTGCCAACCGTGGAGGTCATGTCCTGCCCGGTTTT
>DATNRH010000447.1 GCA_036703605.1 Candidatus Obscuribacterales bacterium
CAAGTGTTAGTGAATTCAAAAGGTAGTTCTGTAGGATTGTAGGAATTGATTCAACAATACGTCTAGTCTCTACCATGAAATTGCTTCCATATCTTAACCTGTGATGCTCCCCATGAGGCGCTGTGATCAATGGCTGAGATGAGACAGAGCCCGATCGCTCTCTCATAGGTGATTTCACTGACATCCGGGCTCCGCTCCTAGAATTCGGGCGGATCGATCCATCGATGGGCTGAAGGGACTAAAGGCCACCATCAGCTTGGTTTTGGTATGGGGTAGACATTTATGTGATGATGGCGAGAGGAACTGGAACCTCTACCCCAGAGTCCTGACGTCTAAGAATACATCCCATGGGCAGACTGGAGTGGCAGTGATGGCGCGATCGCTTATTCAGACGCGGCACAATTTAATGAATCCTAGTCCTAGATGGAGAGGGTGGTCTTGGGCGGGGATAGCCCTCGCGGGGCTTCTGGCGATCGCGCCTCCAGCCCTAGCGCAACAACCACCTTTTTTGCTGGATCCAATCACCGACCAGGATGAAGAGCCCTTAGTGGATGAAGCGGTGGTTGAGGGCGATCGCTCTCTCACATCGGAAGAGGCCCTGGAGCTAGAGGCGGTTCTGGATGACCTGCGCCAAGAAGGTCTGGTCTTGGATCAACAGGGGCAACGGGATGCCGCCTATGAGATTTGGGTGCGGGAGCTACGGCTGCGGCAGTTTCTCGGCTATCGAGCTGAAATTGAAGCCCTCAACTGGCTCGGTCAACGAGCCTTCCAAGACAACCGGACGGAGGAACTGCGGGCGGTAGGTGATCGCTTAGCGCTGATTGAAGCGATGGCGCTCCAGGAGCTGGGCGTAGATTTAGATCTCTGGATCACCCTTGCTCAAACCTACGAAACGGTACGCAAGAAAGACGAAGCGATCGCGGCCTATGTACGCGTGCTCGACTATAGCCGCGAACAGCGGGATGCGGCGCTGGAACAAAGTACGTTGCAAACCCTGGGGCAGCTCTACCTCAACTGGTTTGACTATGGTGATGCCGCTGCGACCTATCAAGAATTGGCGCAGATCCTGCAACGCCAAGGCGATCGCGCTCAAGAAGCCCAGGCCCTAGAAAATCTGGCCTATGCCTACGAGCAGGATCAGCAATACCTGCAAGCGATCGCCACCCAAGAGCGCTTGATTGAACTCTATACCGCCGATGTGCTGGAACGCACTCCCCCCGAGCAGATCGATCAAGTGCAGGTGATGCCCGTACCGCGATTGAAGATTGCGATCGCCAATAACTATCAAGCTCTAGGGCGCTACGACCGCGCCGCGATCAACTACCAAGCTGCCCTCACCGCCGCCCAGCTCAGCCAGCAGTTTGGCTATGCCAGCGATGCCCTACGACAGTTGGCCGAACTTTACAAAACCATTGAGCGCTTTGATGATGCTGTGGTGGCCTACCGTCGCTTAGTGGACGTGGAGCAACAGTCCTACAGCGTCTATGGCATGATGCGGGCCTACGACGAAATCGGTCGCATCCACCGCGATCGCGACCAGATTCCCCAATCCTTAGCCGCCTTTGAGCAAGCGCTGCGCTTGGCCCAGCAGTTGGGATTCCGAGAGGCCTATTTTGAACGGCAGCTATTGTTAGTTCGTCCGCCCCTGCGTCCTGTGCGGGTACCCGAGGTAGCTCCAGAGGTGCTAGAGGTGCTCGGCGGTTCAGACGCAGAGGATCCAGAGATGCCTTAGCCTGTGAAGGCCATTTGGCCAATATCTTCCGGAGCTAGGTGGTCATGCACAACTTCACCATCCCGGAACCACACCACCCGCCGCGTCAGCCGGGCCACCTCGGCCTCGTGGGTCACCATGACCACGGTGATGCCGCTGGTGTTGAGTTCGGCGAAAATCTCCATCACATCTTGGGTGGTGTGGGAATCTAGCGCACCGGTGGGTTCATCCGCTAATAACAATACCGGTTGATTGACAATGGCGCGGGCGATCGCCACCCGCTGCTGCTGTCCTCCCGAAAGCTGAGCTGGCTTATTGGATAGGCGATTGTCCAAACCCACCCGCGTTAGAGCCGTCGTGGCGCGATCGCGGCGTTCTACAAAGGGCACGCCCGCATAGACCATGGGCAGCATGACGTTTTCCAACGCTGTCAACTGGGGCAGGAGATGAAACTGCTGAAAGACAAAGCCGAGCTTTTGGTTGCGAATGTGGGCCAGGGCGCGATCGTCCAAGAGGGACACATCCACCCCATCCAGACAGTAGCGACCCGCCGTGGGGCGATCGAGACAGCCAATCACGTTCATGGCCGTGGATTTTCCCGACCCCGACGGCCCCATAATGGCGCAATATTCACCGGATTGGACGGTGAGCGATACATCGGATAGGGCGCGCACTTCGGTGTTGCCCGTGCCGTAGATTTTGGAAATATGGTCAAACTGAATGATGGGTTCGGTCATGGGAGGCTCCACCAGAAGCGATCGCGAGATAGGGGACTAGGCATATGAGAAGGCATATGAGACTAGGCACTACGCAGGGCCACAATGGGATCGAGCTGGGCAGCCTGCCGCGCAGGAACCACCCCAAAGAAAAGGCCAATGCTTCCCGACACCGCCACTGAAATCACGATGGCACTCACAGATATACCCGGCTGAAACGGCGTCACGGCACCCAAGAGCGCTGCTCCACCCACCCCAATACCAGTGCCAATGATGCCACCGGCTGCTGAGAGAATCACGGCTTCAATCATGAACTGCACCAAAATATCGTTCCCCGAAGCACCGATCGCCTTCCGTAGACCAATTTCCTGGGTACGTTCCCGCACCGATACCAGCATGATGTTCATGATGCCGATGCCGCCCACGAGGAGGGAAATGCCAGCGATCGCCGCTAGCAGAGCGGTCAGTGCGCCGGTGATCGTGCCCGTCAACTCCAGCAGGTCTTTTTGGCTACGCACCACAAAATCATCCGCGCCGGTAATTTTATGGCGCAGGCGCAGCAGGTTGGCAATTTGGAACTCGGCCGCCCCCATGTTGTCCTGCTGATCCACCGCCGCCACAATATAGGTGAGTTCGACCCCAAAGGGCGAAGTCTGCCCCACCAATCGCCGGGATAGTGTCAGCAAGGGTACCAACACCGCTTCGTCATAGTTCAAACCGCCTAGCCCTGCCCCCTTCTCTTCTAAAACGCCAATCACCTGAAAGCTGACGTTTTTCACGCGAATTTGCTGCCCCACAGGTTCAGCTCCCTGAAAGAGGCGATCGGCTAACTCATAGCCCAGCACCGCCACTTGGGTGCTGCGCTGCATATCTAGGTCGGTGAAAAAGCGTCCCCGGCCTACGATGAAGTTGCGCACAAGGGGAAAGCCCGGCGTGGTACCCACAATGGTGGCATTGGTCGATCGATTGCGGTAGACCACCGGGCCGCTGTCGTTAAACTCTGGCGCAACCCCCACCACCGAGGGTACCTGCTCAGCGATCGCCTCTGCGTCGGACAGCACTAAGGTCTTGGGGAGATTAAACGTCGCTCGCTGAGTTTCTTGATTGCCTGGCACCACAAACAGCACGTTGGGGCCCAGACCCTCAATTTCATCCGACACAAACTTTTGCGCCCCTTCGCCAATCCCCACCATGGCAATCACGGAGGCATTGCCGATGATGATGCCTAGCATGGTGAGGGTACTGCGCAGCTTGTTAGCTGTGAGCGTTTTGACCGCCATTCCCAAGCTTTCACGCACGTCCATGGATTCTAATCCTCCTCACTGACATCACCAAAGTTGAGATTTTCTAACTGCTGTCCTGGAGGCAGATCGACAAACACGCGATCGCCACTCTCTAGACCGCTGAGAATTTGCGTCTGGTTGCCCACCGCAGGGCCAAGGGTCACTCGGCGGAAGCGAATACGGTTTTGGTCATCCGGCACCAGCACCCCCGTATCACCCTGCTGGGTAACAATGGCCACAGTCGGCACCACGAGTGCCCGGTCTACCGTCTCGCCAATAAACTCCACATCCACATTCATCTGCGATCGCAGCCGATCTTGCCCTTCTAGCAGCTCAATGCGTACTTGAAACGAGGTGACGTTTTGCTCAATCACCGCCTCGGGAGCCACTAATCGCACCCGCCCCTCAAACACCTCCTCGGGAAAGGCATCGGCCATCACCTCCACCCGCTGCCCTAGCTGGATCTGGGCAATATCAACCTCCGGCACCTCGGCTAGAATTTCTAAGCCTTCAGCGATCGCCACAATTGCAGATGAGGTGGCCGATGAGGCGGTCGATGCCGACGTGGTGGGGGCCACAAATGCCCCTTCCGACGCATAGCGCTGGGTAATGATGCCATCAAACGGAGCCCGAATGAAGGTATCCTCATAGCGGACGATCGCCCCCTGGAGATTGGCCTCCGCCTCCGCCACCTGGGCCTGAGCCGCATCAATACTTTCAACCCGGCTACCGCTTTGCTGCTGACGCAAATTTTCCTGAGCTTCCCGCAAACTAGCCTGCTGGCGTTCTAGGGTAGCGCGGGCAGCATTCACCGTGTTGGTCGCTTCATCCAAGCCATCTTGGGCGATCGCTCCCTGATCGTAGAGAAATTGCTGGCGCTCCACCCGCTCGGTCGCCAAGACCACCTGCGACTCTGCTTCGACCACCAAGGCTTGGGCCTGCTCCACCCGGGCCTGGGCCTGGGCAATCTCCTCCGGTCGGTTACCGGTCTCCAACTCCTGCAGGCGCGACTGGGCCTGGGCGACCTGGGCCTCAGCCTGGGCCACGTTGGCCGCCGCCGTATCATTTTTCATCAAAGCGATCACCTGCCCACGGGTGACGCGATCGCCCTGTTCAACGTAGAGCTCCTCCAAAATATCGGAGGTCGCAGGGCTAATATTCACCGTGCGAAAGGGCTGCACTGTCCCGCTAGCTCGAATACGAAGCGCCACACTACTGGTTTCAACGGGAACCGTCAACGCATTGAGCTGCTCAGCCGACGGAGAGGATTGGCGTGTAGTCACGAGCACGACGGCACCAACTCCCAATAGCCCTACTGCGGCTAAACCAATCACCCAAGGCATCGATCCGCGGGCTTTGCCGGGAAAAGGACGTTGCATAACGTAAAGGGATCCAAGGAAAACACGATCAACATCAACAGCAAGGCCCTACGGGTTAGACCATTGCTGAATTCTGCTTCTATGGTATCGATCCTTCCAGCCATCTGTGAGGACAGGGACATCGCTACCTCGACGCTTACGTTTACGCTAGCGCCGATTCCGCCGTTTGTCGTCCTCCATGTTAGTCATCCCATCGGGCGATCGCAGCTCAGAGATCCCATGCCCCCACCATGATTTCTCAATGGGACTGGGCGATCGCTCTGAGAACAACCGCAAGAGCAGAACAGGGTACAAAGCGATCGCATCCCCTAGCATTTTGCCCGACCCAAACAAAACGACTCTCTACTAACTGAGAGAGCCGTGGTTGAGGTATAGATGTGAGCGGCTAACAGGAGTAGCTGAACTCTAGACAAGCGATCGCCGACTAGATAGAAGAGTCCAGAGATACCGCCGGGAGAACGTTGTTAGCGGATGCTGTTGTAGTTTCTTCAGATGGCAAATCACCTTCTCCCACAGCGCGCGTAATCTCTACGCCATTTTGCTCTAGGATCACCCGTGGCTCACCGCCAGGCACAAATTCAATACGCTTGACCAAAACCTGACCGTTTGACAAAAGTTGGCCTTCCCGAACATAGCGACTGTGGGGTTCATTAGGCGCTGCCACAATCGCATGAACCGTAGTGCCAATTTGTACCACGCCAGTCACAACGACAGCCCGCGCTAAGTCCGTGGGGGGTGGCGGCGGTGGGCCGGCCGGCTGCTGCGGCACCAACTCAGGAATAGGCGCTAGGCCACCAGGAGTAAGAGGCGGAGAGGCACCGTTGCCGCTTGGGTCACTAGGCGCTAGTTGTGGTGGTGGTGATGGCTGGTTGTCATCCTCTCCGGTGGAAATAATGCGCGGCGTGGCAGGAATCAACGCAAAAGGATTATCCCGTTCCTGAGTAATCTGCCGGATCCGTTCATCGGCATTCGTGGAAGCAATCAAGTCTGCATCAGCAGGGGGTGGAGGTGGCACAGCCGCACCTTCAGCTCCGGGCTCTTCCAAACCTTCGGCTGACTCGTCGCCCAACTCGTCGCCTGGAGGAAGCTCCCCTTCAACCGGCTCATCCGGAATCGGTACAGCTTCAAACTCTTCACTCACCGTCTCATCCCCGCCACCTGCAAAGAACTGGCAGCCGCCCACCAGCACCGTTAGGCTTCCAATCAACACTAGCTTCAACACTTGACGCATACCCAGTCCCCCGTGTCACACATCTCTAACAATCAATACTTCAACGATGATGCGATCTGCCTGCTTGACGTCTTCTACAAGACGACCGAATTGTATGCGGTTCTCGCCAATTCGGCAAACTGGGAGCGATCGCCGGCTAGTTGCTGTTCACCTAGGTTTAGTCTAGCGAGAATGGAAAACTTGCGGTGAGGCTTTGGTCGCTGACCGTGCCCGTTAGCGTTTGGGTTTCCCCACGGGTCAACAGCGTCACCTCAAAGGGAATCTCCGCCGATCCACCACCACAGCGGGTAAAGAGGTTGACTCGAATGCTGTAGCTGCCCGTGGGTGCTTGGGAAACGGGCCAAAAAATATTTTCGATGGGCTGGGTGGTGGTACCGCTACAGGCTGCATTAGCGTCAACATCCAGTTGCCCTCCTGAGGGTACCTGACGGTTGTAGTAAGCAACAATGTTCCCACTTGGATCGGTAACTTCTAGATCGAGGTCATCACTGGTCGCCCAACGTAGGGTGACTTGAATATCGCCCGTTCCCAACCCTTGGGGAGTGCTTTCTTGCACCACAAACGACGGCGCAGGACAAATTTCGGAGAGGTCTTGCAAGACGCCCCGCGGGTTGACCATATAACACCCCTGCCGCTCTTGGGAGATGGCAGCATGACTGCCAAAGATGGGCAGCACCACGGCAGATACCACCACTACGGTCTGTAAGAGCTTGGACATAGTGACATAATCCCTTCAGTAGCCAGCAAAGAATAGCACAGACAACCCAAATCAGAGGCGATTCCCCGAGGACAACAGGCACGGGGTAGATCGAGGCTCGGTGGAGCACCTCGACAGGGCAGAGGGTAGCGCGAAGTATTGATGGATATCGATAGGCCGATTAGGCCGCTTACTATAGAACAGCATCGTCCATCGACAACCCCATTTTTAAGATGCCCGATTTCCTGATGTTTGTTATCAACGGCGATTGATATAGGGTTTGGCATCGTGGCGGGGCGATCGCTGAAGAGCCCGTCTCGTTGAACCATCATCCACGGCCCTCCTAAGGGTGAATTTGGCTGACGAGTCTGGGCCAAATCCTTCATAATTCTTTAGCCAGCGTTAGTCAACGATCAAGTGGAAGCGATCGCCCTATGCAACCGGATATTTTGCGTCAATTACTCGCTGCTGTGGCCCAAGGCACAGTGCCGCCCGATGTCGCCTTTGAGCGGCTCTGGGATGATTTTGAACCGGTGGAAGAGTTCGCCAAGCTCGACCATCAGCGATCGCTGCGTACAGGCTTTCCGGAGGTGATCTGGGGGCCAGGCAAAACGCCGGAGCAGATCGTGAAGATCATGCAGACGATGCGATTGGTGCAGCCGGTGGTGATGGCGACCCGCATTGAGCCAGAGGTTTACCACCAGATTCAGGCCCACATTCCCGATGCTGTCTACTACAAGCAGCCAAGAATTGTAGCGATCGCTCCCGATAACCTAGCACCCTACCAACCGGGCACCATGACGCTGCTGTCGGCAGGCACGGCAGACCTAGCGGTGGCCGAGGAAGCGGCGATAACGGCAGAGCTCTGTGGCTTTCGGGTGAAACGCCTCTGGGATGTGGGCGTGGCGGGTATTCAGCGGCTGTTGCAGCATCAGGAACTGGTGCGAGAGGCGGATGTGTTGATTGTGGTGGCGGGCATGGAGGGAGCGCTACCCAGTGTGGTGGCGGGGCTAACCAGTTGTCCAGTGATCGCCGTACCCACCAGCATCGGCTATGGGGCCAATTTTGGCGGGCTGGCTCCCCTGCTGACCATGCTCAATTCCTGCGCAACGGGCATCGGGGTCGTGAACATTGACAATGGATTTGGTGCCGCCATGCTCGCAGGGCAAATTTTGCGGACAGCGGCCCGGATGAGCGATCGCGATGGCTAAACTACAAGCGCGATCCTTCTGCATCTTCGATATCGTTCCTACACTAAGCGTAGGAATGCTCCCAGCAGCGCTTCTGCACCCAGACCTAGCCACAGGAGCGACCAAGATAGGTGTCAGCGCTCCCGCGTTGACACCATAGAATTTCAGTCGTTGTAGCAGCAGCTATCAATCCTCGTCATCTTCGATCACGGCGCTGCGATCGAGGAGCAACAGGTTGCGCAACTGGGCCGTATCAAAGTCCGTCAGCCAATTTTCGCCCGTACCCACCAATTGTTCAGACAGCGCTTTCTTACTTTCGATAATTTCGTGAATGCGTTCCTCCAAGGTGCCCGTGCAGACGAACTTATGCACCTGCACATTACGGGTTTGTCCGATACGAAAGACGCGATCGGTTGCTTGGTTTTCCACCGCCGGATTCCACCAGCGATCGAAGTGGAAGACGTGATTGGCACGGGTCAGGTTTAAGCCCACTCCACCAGCTTTCAGAGACAGGATAAATAATCGAGGAGCTTGGGGATCGTGTTGGAAGCGATCGACCATGACCTCCCGCTGCTTTTTGGAGGTGTTGCCGTAGAGGAACAGCACCTCTTGCTGAAATTGGTGTTCTAGGTAAGTCTTCAGCAGCTTACCCCATTCAGCAAACTGAGTAAAAATCAAGGCGCGATCGCCCTCATCCATCAGCTCGTCTAGCATAGCCTGGAGACGCTGGAGTTTACCCGATTGCTGGGCGGAGAGCAACGGAACTTTCTTACTCTTACTACCCAAGAGCTGCGGATGATTACAAACCTGTTTGAGCTTAGTCAACAGAGCAAGGATCATGCCGTGGCGCTGAATGCCCTCAGCGGATTCAATCTCCGCCAGGGCTGAATCCACCAACTGTTGATAGAGGGCCGCTTGGTCGGGAGCCAGACCACAGAAAACGTTATTTTCCTGCTTATCCGGCAAATCTTGAATAATCGTGCGATCGGTCTTCAGGCGACGCAGAATAAAGGGCTGGACAAGCGATCGCAAGGTTTTCAACGATGCGGTATCGCCATAGCGTTCGATGGGGATCACAAAGCGGCGCTGGAAGAAGTTGCGCGGCCCCAGATAACCAGGGTTGAGGAAATCCATAATCGACCACAGCTCTAGCAGTCGATTTTCCACGGGGGTGCCGGTGAGGGCAATGCGAAACTGGGTTTCCAGTTCCCGCAACGCCTGAGATTGCTTCGCTTGAGGGTTTTTAATATTCTGGGCTTCATCCAAAACAATGCCCCGCCAAGAAACCTGCTTCAGGGTTTTCAGATCGCGATACACCAAAGGATAGCTGGTCATCACCAGGTCAACGGCCGCCGCAGCGGTGGCAAACTCAGCCCGTTGCGATCGCTTCTCCCCATGCTGCACCAACACCTTGAGACTGGGCGCAAACCGTTTCACCTCCCGTTCCCAGTTGCCCAACACCGAGGTGGGACAGACGAGCAGGGTCGGAGCGGTCAGGGCTCCCTGTTCCTTAAGATGCAGCAATAGGGCGATGAGCTGAATGGTTTTTCCTAAGCCCATGTCATCAGCCAGGCAGGCTCCCAAGCCCCACTGTTCCAAAAAGTCGAGCCAAGAAGCACCGCGCTGTTGGTAAGGGCGTAGGGTGCCTTGGAAGCTAGCAGGGGTGGGCAGGGGTTCGATGCTTTGGTTGCCGGTGGTGAGGGTGGTCAGCAGTTTTTCCAAGGCTCCGGAGGTCTCAAAATTGACCACCGGTAGCTTATCGATCATCTGGGTGTCGCCGGTTTTGATGCGCAGGACATCTTCTAGGGAGAGCGATCGCTGATCTTTGCGACTTTCAAAAAAGGCTTGGGCCGCGCGAATGTCGGGCGATCGCAATTCCACCCATTC
>DATNRH010000448.1 GCA_036703605.1 Candidatus Obscuribacterales bacterium
TATGTCGCGATCGCACCAAATCCCTTGTAGGGATTGATTCTTGGATGTTGTTCATTCTGACAGTTTTTTGTGGATCATTACGCTAGGGTAGGAAGCGATCGCATGGACTAGACAGGCTATGAAATTTCTGGTGATCAAACATACGAGGTCGGAAGGCTTCGGTATTTATGAACAGTTTTGTCTCGACGCAGGCATTGACGTAGACTACGTTGAGCTAGCCAAGGGCGATCGCTTCCCCGATCCCCAGACCTATGATGGCCTATGGGTGATGGGCGGGCCGATGAACGTGGAAGATGTAGACCATTGCCCATGGATTGCTGATGAACTAGCGTTTATCCAAAGGGCGGTGCGGCAGGGGCTGCCCTACTTTGGCACCTGTTTGGGCGCACAAATGTTAGCCGCAGCAACGGGAGGACAGGTGGGGTTTATGGACAAGCCAGAGGTGGGCCTGTTGTCTATTACTCTCAACCCAGTCGGACAGCAGCATCCCCTTCTCCGAGGGCTAGATGTTCAACCAAACGTCTTTCAATGGCACGGCCAGGGAGTGCAGCACCTGCCACCCGGAGCAACGGTGTTAGCCAGTTCGCCCCAGTGCCCCGTCCAAATCTATGCGGTGGGCGATCGCGCCTTTGGTCTACAGTTTCATAGTGAAGTCACCCCAGCGGTGATGGATCGCTGGGTCTCCATTCCCGACTATCGGCAAGACCTAGAGCGATCGCTTGGCATGGCAGGACGGGAAGCGTTTCATCAGGCCGTCTATGACCAGGCCGCTGCCATGGCCCGCGATGCCCGTATCCTATTTGAAAATTTCGTGGCGATCGCTCAATCGTCTGAGACTGCCAGACCGGGAGATATTGAATGGTAGCAACCGTAGAATCCATCCCAGGTGACAACCTACCCGCACCGCTAGGACAGGTGGTGGCAGACTATCGCATTGCCCCAGGAACAGCGATCGCCTATCCTGTTCAAGCAGGACAGTATCTGCAAATTCTAGATGTGCGAGGATCCCAATGTTCAGATTTCCTGGCCTTTGCGGCGGCGGATATGAGCGAGGAGCTAGATAGCACGGTCACCCGCACCCTGAATAACTTAGCCATTCCCACCATTGGCTTACATGGCAAATATTTTTCCAACCGGATGCGGCCCTTGGTGGAAGTGATTCAGGATACCTGTGGGCGGCATGATAGCTTTGTCCTAGCCTGCACAGCGAAATATTACGAGGATGCAGGTTATCCCGGCCATCCAAGCTGTAGCGATAATTTTAACAGCGTGCTAAAGCCCTACGGCATCGCGCCACGTCCTGGCTGGGCGGCGATCAACTTCTTTTTTAATACAGCTGTGGATGACTCCGGGGCGATCGCTTCGGGAGAATCGTGGTCGCGGGCGGGAGACTATGTGCTGCTGCAGGCCCATGAGGATCTGCTCTGTGCAAGTTCAGCTTGCCCCGATGATATTGATCCTGCCAATGGCTGGCAGCCGACGGAGATCCATGTGCGTATTTATGACCAAGGGGAAGCTTTTCCAAAAGCCATTGGCCGCCGTGCCACAGCAGAGTCTGGTCTGCGCCTGACCCAACCCAGCGCCTTTACCCCCTGCATTCAGCGCCTCACCCAGGATCTCTCGGACTACAACGGCTTCTGGGTACCCAATCGCTTCGCCCACCACGGTGTGCATGATGAATATTGGGCACTGCGGGAGCGAGTAGTGCTGCTGGATCTGTCGGCCCTGCGCAAGTTTGAGATCGCTGGC
>DATNRH010000449.1 GCA_036703605.1 Candidatus Obscuribacterales bacterium
GGTAATCATAACCCCATGACCGCGATCGCTCAGCTTAGCCGAGGCCCGCTGGGCATGATGGGCATGATTGACAATGCGAAACAGGCTGTAGTACTGGTCGCCAACACGGATCGCAGCGAGGCGATCGCCATGATGGGGCACACGAATATGACAGGGGTAGTAGCGCTCTTGCACCGGCGGTTGCGGGGGCAAGGATGGTCTGTGACGAACCAAAACCTGAGCATCTGGCTCCCAGACCCAAATGGCATAGCCAGTGGGCAGCAGCGTGATGAGGGATGGGTCGCCTTGCTCCTGCAAGCGCTGAGCGATCGCTTGGGTATCTTGAAGGGACTGCTGAGCTTTAAATAAGCTATAAAACTGACCCGCCACAACAATCGCCGCCACCGGTCGAACCTGCTCAGGAATGGTGACGTGACAGGTTTTGTACTCAGTTCGTCGCAGGATATCGCGGCGATCGCTACCCTCATGCATGGAGATAGGGGGGAGATTGCAGACTGGGAGTTGGGGAATGAGAGACGTCATGACTCACCTCTAGGGTTGGTCGGATCCAGTTGTGGTTGCTACTCCACCTATCTCACCGCGATCGGAAAATCCGGCTAATTGTGCCCAGCCAACAAAAACTTTGCGATCGCCCCCTCAGATATAAAGTTTTACCTGGATCGGAGTAAGTATCTTCCGTATGATTACGGTGATCGTTCACGTTCCTCAATTCACCGTCCAAAGACCATGTCAAGACGGACGGCGATCGCCAGGGTGATCGGGGGGCAAGGTAAAGGCAGCGATCAAGATGCAAAGAATACCGATGTTAATGCAGATGTCCGCCACGTTGAACACAGGGAAGCGGATCAGCCGAAAGTCGAGAAAATCCACGACTTCACCGGTGGCAAAGCGATCGATGCCATTCCCCAGCGCGCCCCCCAAAATAAACCCATAGCCCACCTGCTCCAGGCGATTGAGTCGGGGGCCGAGCCAGGCAAACACCATCAGACCAAGGCTGACCAGCAACGACAGCCAGCGCAGCCAGGTGCCGTTATCGCTAAAGAGACTAAACGCTGCCCCGGTGTTGGTGACAAAGGTGAAGTGAAAGACGCCCTCCCAGATGGGAATCGTTTCCCCCAACTCTAGGGCTTGCACTGTCCAGTACTTGGTGATTTGATCCGCCACCAAACCAATGAAGGCGATAATCCAAAACAGATGGTTTTTGAACGTCATGGGTTGGTCTGGCAATGCATGTCTGTGGGCTAGGTTTGGGTGTAACGGATCACGAGCGATCGCTCCATGGGAGACTCAGCGTTCCCGATCACCCTTGCTCATACTAGAGATAAATGGGGATCAATGGATCGCTCGGCGACGAATTGGGAGGCGATCGCCTTGGTCAAACAATTCCGATTGCTAGTCCGTGAGTCAACGATCTCAGTAGGGTGCTGTTAGGCATAGCCGTAACGCACCATCATGTAAAGCTTTGATGTGTTGCACAATCGCTCACAAACGCATACTCAACATCAATAGGGCGTTTTGCTGAGTCACCCCTTAGTAAAACATCAGGCGACGTAAGCCAAAGGCTAGAACCGTGACCGCACAGGCGATCGCTAACTGCCCTGGTAAAGGATGGAGAGAATAGAGAAAAATCTCTTGCAGAAACGAGCCCGATGTTGCCGTCAGCCAACCACCCCAACGGGCGATCGCTAAATAGCTGATGCCTACCACATGAATGGTCAACAAACCGCTGACACAACTGAGCGCTAACGACTCTAGGCGAGGCGGCATTTGAAAAGCTAAGGATCCACAAACCCACGCCCCTGGCACAAACCCCAATAGATAGCCAAAGGTGGGAGATTGCACATAGCCAAAGCCACCGCCTTGGGTGAAAATATCCAGCCAGGTGAGCCCCAGCGCTAGGTAGGCCAACTGGGACATGAGTCCTGCATTTTTTCCCC
>DATNRH010000450.1 GCA_036703605.1 Candidatus Obscuribacterales bacterium
ATTATACTGCTATTCAGCAACGCCAAACCTGCTATGAGGGGCTTGAATTGACTACACCTCTGTTTTATAGATCTCTAGGCTATAGCTTGAAACCTCTGGAAAACTTGACTTCTTGTATGGAAGCATGAGAGTTCAACCAAGGCTTCAAACACGCCCTAATACACCCAAGTCCCTAATTCAATATGTGGACAAAAGGTAAGCCTATTGAATTAGTAGAGTGGTCTTGAAGAGTGCTTACCCTTGCTAGGAAATATACTTACTTTGTAACTCATTGAGCAATAGAGTTCAATGAATACACGTAGAACTTTATCATCCCTTTAAGGAAAAAAGCCTCAAAACAGTCAGCTTCGAAAACTGGAATAGCCCTGAAGTTTGTGCTGTAACTGTTTTTACATAAAACAATACTGATTTCTAGCAGCAGGAAACATTATATTGTAATCATAAAGATCATATTCACAAGCCACATTCAAGAGCAGTTTGTTTTAAATACTTTCTTTAAAGTCTTGGATCTTAGAGGCAATGACCTGTAGAGAGAACGATCTATAAATATTCTGCTAGAGCACTATGGAAACAAGAGGGAAAAATCTATGCATAAGTTATCCCATCAATCTCTATGAGATTAAGAGAATACATTCTATGCATAACCCTAGGCGCTGATATGAGGACATAGCCTGCTTGCCTGCATAGTCTCAACTGCCAGATGCCAGTTGAGACTATGCAGGCAAAGCCCGCGCTTACGCGAGTTGATGAAGGTTGTTGCTTTGTAGCCGCAGATTCAGCCACCAGTCCTTAACGCTCACTCCGTTGTAGGGCATCTAAATTGTCTGATTAGGGGCTGGGCTGAGAAGCGATCGCCCTTACTAAATATCGCAACATAAATAAGATCGTGTATCTACTGATTCTCATGTCGAGACGAATATTTCTTATTTTAAGCACTAGGTTGATGAGCCTGGTATTTTAGATGGATGGTTAAGGGGGCGATCGCCTCAGAACTGACTTTGATGGGTAAACAGAAGATTGAACAATCCATGGTCGTAGGCTTGATGGGCGGCTAGTTTGATCAACTGCTCGCTCCGCCCATCGAGGAGGTAGCTGTCATACCCTAAGGATGCCATAAACTGTCTAAGCTGCATTTGGCTTGATCCAAGTTTTTGCAGCCCAAACGCATTGATTTCCACGATCACAAAAGGTGGACGCAGGGTTTCTAGCGTATGCTGACCACCTTGCAAGATAAGGTGTTCGGCACCCTCAGTATCAATTTTGATCAGCTTAATCGCGTCTAGATCATACTGCTGAACTAGGGCATCTAGGGTGGTCATAGATATGGTTTGGACAAAGGGATGATCTTGGCTCTTGGTATTAAAAGGATGATCTCCCACATTCCACAGAGCATGACCACCATCATTGTCTAGGTTGAAGAAAAACTGCGTTTCCTGTTGAACATCACCGATCGCTCCATGGATCACCTGCACTTGCTGAAAATGATTAATCGCTACATTATGGCGAATTCGCTTGTAGTTGGATGTTTCCAACTCGCAGGACACAACCATACCCGTTTCTCCCACCAGCATGGCGGCAATTAGGGTGTAGTAGCCAATATGTGCACCAATATCAATCATGCGATCGCCGGGTTGCAAAAACTGAGGAAACCATCGAACCACCTCAGGTTCATACATCAGCCCTTGGGAAAAGGCATCCAGCATCAACGCTTGGGTAAACTCCTGGGGATTGAGAAACAGCTTGAGGACGGTCGATTCCTCACCCTGTTGAATACTTAGCTGAATGGTTTTGCCGATGCCTGGCTTGGACGGAGATGAACTCATGGAACCATCGTTACCGTAGAGGGATGATCAAAAAAACTGCCCCCAACCTAGCGGATGAAGGGCAGTTCTGTCTATGAGCTTTAGTTTTTTTTGTTTAGCCTACGCTAAGACCTAGGCTAGGGCGTTTCTGAGGCTTCTGCGGTGATGCTTTCAGAGCGTAGCTGTTTCGCAGCAGCGATCGCATCCTCGGTCTTTTTCCCATCCAGTTTCAGAATCAGAGTGGATAGGGGCGGTAGGCAAAGGTCGATGGAGAAAGGACGATTGTGGAACGCCCATTCTTCCGACCATTTGCCGCCTAAGTTGCCCATGTTGCTGCCGCCGTAGTCGCGGGCATCGCTGTTAAACAGCTCGGTATAGAAACCGGACTTAGGTACACCGATGCGATAGTGGGAATGGGGCTGGGGCGTGAAGTTGCAGACCACGACGATAAATTCATCGGAGTCCTTAGCCCAGCGAATAAACGAAACCACGCTATGGCGATTGTCGTTACAGTCGATCCATTCAAAACCTTGTTGGTCAAAGTCTTGGGTATAGAGAGCTGGCTCACTGCGATACAGCTCATTTAGCTTGGTGAGGCAATGCTTGAGGTTTTGGTGTGGTTCATACTGCAGGAGCCGCCATTCTAGGTCTCCCCAAACGTTCCACTCACTCCACTGCCCAAACTCCATGCTCATGAACAGGGTTTTCTTGCCAGGATGGGCAAACATGTAGGTGTAGAGGCAGCGCAGGCTAGCAAACTTTTGCCATTCATCGCCGTGCATCTTGCCAATCATGTTGCTCTTGCCATGCACCACCTCATCGTGGGACAGCGCCAGCATGAAGTTTTCGCTGAAGGCATACATGATGCTGAAGGTGACGTTGTTCTGATGGAACTGGCGGAACCAGTGATCCATGTGGAAGTAGTCGAGCATGTCATGCATCCAGCCCATGTTCCACTTGAGGTTGAAACCCAAGCCGCCAACGTAGGTGGGCCAAGAGACCATGGGCCAAGAGGTAGACTCTTCGGCAATGGAGAGAATGCCGGGGAAGTAGCTGAAGATGACGTGGTTCATCTGGCGGATGAATTCTGCTGCTTCGATATTTTCCCGACCGCCATACTGGTTGGTGACCCATTCTCCGGGTTCGCGGCAGTAGTCGAGGTAGAGCATGGAGGCGACGGCGTCTACCCGGATGCCATCAATGTGGTACTTGTCGAACCAGAAGAGGGCATTGGCTACGAGGAAGTTGCGCACTTCATTGCGGGCGTAGTTGAAAACGAGGGTGCCCCATCCCTTATGTTCACCTTTGCGAGGATCGGCATGTTCATACAGGTGGGTGCCGTCGAAAAAGGCCAGACCGTGACCATCTTTGGGAAAGTGCCCCGGTACCCAGTCCACAATCACACCGATGCCATGGGCGTGGCATTGATCCACGAAATACATGAAGTCTTGAGGGGTGCCGTAGCGGCTGGTGCAGGCGTAGTAGCCTGTCACCTGATAGCCCCAGGATCCGTCAAAGGGATGCTCGGCTACTGGGAGCAGTTCAATGTGGGTGAACCCCAGGTCTTTGACATAGGGGATTAGCTTGGCGGCTAACTCGCGATAGGTGAGGAATCGCGCGCCGGGCTTGAGGTCAGACACTTGGATGGCGGGCTCAGGCTTGCCGTCGGGGCCTAGAGCTGGTTCGTCAGAGGCGGCATGGAGCCAGGAGCCTATATGAACTTCGTAGATCGATACGGGCTGAGTAAGAGGTTCGGAATGGCGGCGTTGCTCCATCCAATCCGCATCATTCCAGGCGTAGGAATCTAGGTCAGCCACAATGGAGGCGGTTTTGGGTCGTACCTCTTGCTGGAAGCCGTAGGGATCCGATTTCTCGTAGATGTGGCCGTCGTGGTTTTTGATCTCGAATTTGTAGCGATCGCCCACGCCGACTTGAGGAATGAACAAATCCCAAACCCCGTTGCCAGTGCGACGCATTTGATGTTTGCGTCCATCCCATAGGTTGAAATCACCCAGCAGGGATACATTGCGGGCATTGGGTGCCCAGACGGCAAAGTAAACGCCCTTGATCCCGTCCATTTCAACGGTGTGGGCTCCAAGCTTCTCGTAGATGCGGTGGTGATTGCCTTCCGAGAACAGGTGAATGTCTAGATCGGTGAGCCCCGGAGAGCGGAACGCGTAGGGGTCATATACCACCCGCTCGTGCTCCCCTTCCTTGATGCGCAGTTGGTAGTTGCTCAGTTCAGGGCGATCGATGACGCATTCGAAAAAGTGGGGATGGTGTACCGACTGCATGGCATGCTCAGTGGGCACAGGATAGTCCTTACCAGCGTTGGGGCAAATCACCCAGGCTGCACTGGCTTCTGGTAAATAGGCGCGAATGACCCAGACCGATTTGCCGTTGAGGTCAATGGGGTGAGGCCCCAACACATCAAAAGGATCGTGATGCTGATTCCAGACAATGCGATCGATTTGATCGGAAGCAACGGTCTGCGTCATATAAAGTACCTTCCTAGGGTAAATCACTCGATGAGCTGGACTAAAGAAAAGAAGCGATCGCCTGCTGATGGGCAAATCGCAATTAGGCTTGCTGTGATACTATAGGCTGCTTTGAGTCAAGCAAGAGAATGACATTGCACAAGTCATGCCATTAAATTCTGTAAATCTATTGTTATAAACTGTAACAGAACAGCGGGAAGTCTCACCTTTTCGTTCCAATATTTTGAGAATAGCAGGTGTTTTAGCAAGCCGTGCATCCCTCTCTAGTCTGGTGGAGCGGCTGGATTGTGATCAAGATCGTGGTCTTGGAACATTTGGGTCACACTAGGGCGTCGTTTGGCATGTCATAGATAGGGATATCGGTAGAGGTGGTCAGGCTTGCGCTCTTAGACAGGAATGTTCCTGACGCACAGTGTAGCTGTAAACGATTCCCAAATAATGCATTCGTCCTCCTCGACCCTTTTGTTTCTTGGAGTGTGGTGGTATGGCTACGTCTTCTCAAGCCCGACTTGTGGCATTGCTTCATGCCGTGATTGTGACTTTGACTCTCGCGATCCTGTTTGCGTCGCAATCTGAACCAGAACCCTATAGTACTAGCCAGGTTCCGGTCTCCTTCTTCCGATCGCTGCTGCGTTAAGGGCGATCGCTCTATGCCTTCACGTTACCAAACTTGCTTGGGCCGTTTGGGTCACGGTCTTGAGCTGCTCTAGGGTGGGCATGGGCTGATCACCGCCATCGCTCAGCCATAGCAAATATTCGATATTCCCAGCGGGGCCCGTAATTGGCGACCAGGTGAGCCCCTGATAGCGCCAGCCCAAGGCCTCGGCTGCTGTGCAAACCTGGGCGATCGCATCGGCCTGCACCGTCGCCTCCCGCACCACGCCCTTTTTACCCACCCGCTCACGCCCCACTTCAAACTGAGGTTTCACCAGCAGGATCACCTCTCGGGGAGGCTGCAAAAGCGCCCAGAGGGCCGGCAGAATTTTGGTGAGGGAAATAAACGACACATCCACCACTCCTAGATCCGGAAAGGCGATCGCCTCCGTTGGCTCAGCAACGCCATAGAGATCCATGGGCGTCAGATGGCGAATATTGGTGCGTTCTCGCAACACCACTCGGGGATCCTGGCGCACCGTCCAGGCCACTTGCCCATAGCCCACGTCGATGCCGTAGACCTTGGCCGCACCGTTTTGGAGCAGACAGTCCGTAAAGCCGCCGGTGGAAATGCCGCCATCCAGGGCCAGGCGATTTGGGATGACGATGTCAAAGTCTGCCAGGGCCTTGGCCAATTTTTCACCACCCCGAGACACATAGGGCGATCGCGCTTTGACGGTAATCTCCGCAGCCTCGTCAATATCCGTGCCAGGCTTGTCTACCAACTGTTGATTCACCCGCACCTCTCCAGCTCGAATCAGCCGCTGGGCCTGCTGACGGGAGTCGCATAGGTTGCGGTCTACTAGCAATTTGTCGAGGCGTTGTTTGCTCAAGGGGCGATCGCCAACAGAAGAACGCTCCCTATTCTACGATTTTTTCCCCCACCTACCGGAATCCTGAGGCGGCGGGCTGAGGATGTTCATAGGCGTATGTGTTCGAGGATGCACGTGGGTCGTCAGCGATACCTTTAGGA
>DATNRH010000451.1 GCA_036703605.1 Candidatus Obscuribacterales bacterium
TCGGTTTTGGACAGTTTAGGTAATGTTTACGGTCGGCTCGGGCAACATCAACAAGCGATTGACTTTTATAAGCAAAGCCTTGCTATTGCGCGTGAGATTGGCGCTCGTGTTGGTGAAGGTAGTTCGCTGGGTGGGCTGGCCAATGCCTATTCAGCTTTGGGGCAGTATCAGAAGGCACTTGAGGGCTATCAGCAAGCGTTAACCATCGCTCAGGAGATTGGCAATCGCTCTGCAGAAGGCTTGTGGCTCAGTAATATAGGTTTCCTGCTGGCTCAGCAAAACCAACCCGAACTCGCTATTGTATTCTACAAACAATCCGTCAACGTCCGAGAATCCATTCGGGCTGATATTCGCGGCTTACCCCAGGAACAACAACAAACTTATACCGAAACCATTGCAGGCTCATATCGGGCACTAGCCGATTTACTCCTGCAACAAAACCGCATCCTGGAAGCCCAGCGCGTCCTCGACCTGTTGCGCGTCCAAGAACTAGACGACTACCTCGACGGCGTTCGCAGTACGGCTCAGACGGAGAGCGGCATTGACCTGCGCGACCCGGAACAGGAGATCAACAACCGCGTCATTGCCGTGGGCTATGAACTAGCCCAACTGCGTGATATTCCTCCCAACCAGCTCTCTGATAACCAGCTTCAGCGCCTCAGCGAACTCGATATGACCCAGCGGGAGATGTCCGCCGATTTCCAGGGTTTCCTCAACAGTCCTGAAATTCAAGCCCTCGTTGCCCAACTCGATGCCAGTCTGCAAGAGCAAGACATCCTGGCCCGCGCTGATGACTTCATTAACCTGCAGAATAATTTACGTGCCATCGACCAAAATGCGGTGATGATTTATCCGCTGATCCTAGAAGACCGCCTGGAACTGGTGGTGGTGACACCTTTCAGCGAACCTGCTCGCTATCCCGTTCCGGTTGACTCCACCGAGCTCAATGCCGCCATTGTGGAATTCCGTCAAGCTCTGGATGACCCCACCAGCGACCCGCGCCCTATTGCCCAACAGCTTTATGATTGGCTAATCGCGCCGATGGAAGACGACCTAGAAGCCATTGGAGCCGAAACCATCCTCTATGTCCCCGACGGGGCCCTGCGCTACGTGCCCCTAGCGGCGCTACACGACGGCGATCAATGGCTGATTGAAACCTATCGCATCAACCACATCACCGCCGCCAGCCTGCAAAACTTCACCCTGCGTCCCAGTGCCACTCCCCTGATCCTAGCCGCCGCGTTCAGTGAAGGAGCCTTTGAATTTGAGATTGGGGAACGCTCCTTTGCCTTTGGCGGCCTTCCCTTCGCCGGAGTGGAGGTGGAAAACCTGGTCGCAGCCTTCCCCGACACCACCCAGTTCATGAACGATCGCTTCAGCCGTTCTCTCGTAGAGCCATTGATGGATAGCCACACGATTGTGCATTTGGCCACCCATGCCGCCTTTGTACCCGGTTCTCCAGCGGACTCATTTATTCTATTTGGTAATGGCGATCGCCTGTCACTAGAAGAATTGAACAGCGAGGACTGGCGAGGACGCTTCAATCGGGTGGAATTGATTGTGCTGAGTGCCTGTGAAACTGGGGTGGGCGATGATCTAGGCAACGGGGCTGAAATTCTTGGCTTTGGCTATCTGATGCAAGAAGCGGGGGCTTCAGCAGCGATCGCTTCCCTCTGGGCGGTCAGTGATGGCGGTACCCAAACCTTGATGAATGCCTTCTACGCCAATCTGAACCAGCAGATGAGCAAGGCTGAAGCTCTGCAACAAGCTCAGATTGCTCTGATTACTGGAGATCTAACCGCCTCCGGCATAGAGCGGGGTGCCAGCGTTGAGGTAATCAGCCGCCGCACTGGCCTCCCCGCCAGTGTAGCCAGTAGCTTATCCCATCCCTACTACTGGGCACCGTTCATTTTGATCGGCAATGGATTGTAATCGTTTCATCACATCATCAAAATTCTGACGGGAATCCTGCATAGGTGTGTGGTGTCCTTCCACTATGTGAGTTCAGTTCACCAAAACATGGATCACAAAAACGGAGGAGCGAAGGATGATGTGTCGTGAAATACCCCCCAAGATCACGAGCTTGGAGCCGATATTTGCCGAACGGATGGAGCATGCGGATGATTGGTTTGAATGGGGACAACGGTTAATTGAGTTGAAGAAATACCCCAAGGCACTACTGGCATTCCATCGAGTGGTGATGCTGTCGCCAAGGCATGGGCAGGGATGGTATCAGTTGGGATGGTTATGGGGCGTCTTGGAACAGTATGAGCCGTCGATGCGTGCATTGGATAGGGCAGTGGCGATCGCCCCCAATCATGCTCAGGCTTGGTATTACCGAGGGTTAGCTTTTTATTATCTATCGCAGCGGCAGCAAAGTATAGCATCGTTGGAGCAGGCGGTGCAGTGCAATCCAGCGTTGACCGATGCGGCGGAACTGCTGCAGGTGTTGCGAGAGGAGGGCT
>DATNRH010000452.1 GCA_036703605.1 Candidatus Obscuribacterales bacterium
GCTGAGCTCTTTCCAGAAGATCGACGACCCGCCAGGACAATCTATCAGGCAGCAGCGCTTCCTTTTGGTGGTCGAGTGAAGGTCATGGGAGTCGCAATCAAAGAGCGATCGCCTCACTCATGATAGACCATGGCTTCATGCATGGGTAGATGGTCATACATAGACTTGAAGTCTAGCTCTATCCTGTAAGGAAAGATGAATGCAGCTATGGTGTTGTTGATCTACAGATATCGACAGATAAGTTGTGAGTTCTGTCGATCAACTTCGGTCAACCAGGATTGCTAGGTGCGTGGTCGGGGATCCGGCTCGATAGATGAATGACCGGCAGGTGTACCGGATTCTTCCTCAAGGCGATCGCCGCTTGGCTTACTATGTTGCAAAAGTCTCCCTGGGTTGCCTAGCTGAGGCGAGGAATTCAGAGGATGAATGATCGTAAGGATTGCTCAGGCGATGGAAGCGACTTGGCATGATAGTCCCTGAATGACTCAAGAAATGCAACAATGGTTTACATAAAAATTTATTGTGAAAGCGATCGCTCAAAGCTGTATCCATAGCTAAGTGCTCGGTACCTAGCTGAAAGGATGGCCTGTTTACCAGGGGCATCTTGAGCGTTCATTTCTGCATGTTTTCGACTACTCACGTTTTGATAATCAGCCGTGGCTTCTCAACCTTCTCTCAATCTTGTCACCCAAGCTAGACCCATCAAGCGATCGCTGGCTGGCAGCATCTTCTCTGATAGCCTGACGGTGTTTTGGGGAGACTGGCTAGACTTGCGAGTTCGTATCATGCAGGTGGCGGCCTCTGGTCTCGTTTCACCTCTGATCTACATTTTAGCGTTTGGTTTGGGGCTAGGCAGTGCTCTAGATACCGTGGTCACGCCCTCAGCGGGGGAGACCTATCTACAATTCATCTTGCCAGGCATGGTGGCCCTTTCCTCCATGACCATCAGCTTTGGCGGCACGACATTTTCCATTTGCGGTGAACGCCTTTACAGCAAAACCTTTGAGGAAATCTTGCTGCTGCCAGTCCATCCCATGGCCCTGTTCCTCGGCAAAATGCTGGCGGGGGTAGTGCGGGGGCTGATGACATCGGCATCGGTGGTGGCGATCGCCTTGGTGGTGACCGGAAACTGGCGGTTTGTCAGTCCTCTTTTCCTGCTGGTGCTGGTGCTCAACTGTGCGGTCTTTTCTGGGTTAGGGGTGATTGTAGGATTGAATGTAAAATCCTTAGAAAGTGTGGGATTGCTCAACAACTTTCTGATTGTGCCCATGTCCTTTTTGGGCGCGACCTTTTTTGATCCCCAAACCCTGCCCGCTGCCTTGAAGGTGATTGTTTACCTGCTGCCACTGACCTATACCAGTACAGGGTTACGGGCTGCTACCTATTTACCCTTGTCTGATTTTCCCTGGATTAGTCTGCCGGTCTTGCTGGGGGTAGCGATCGCCCTCTGTGCTGTCGGCGCTTATCAATTTGCCCATCAACAAGACTAGCCCTGGATGGGGGCGATCGCCGGCCCATTCCTTGGGCTATGATTAGAAGCTTGTTGACTCACTTTTTGCCTCAGCCATGGCTTCCGACGATATTCGCGCAACCCGTCTTGAAAAAGTTGCCCAACTTAAGGAACTGGGGATCAACCCCTACGCCTACCGTTGGGACTCCACCCACTGTGCTGCCGAGCTGCAGGAGAAGTATGCCGATCTACCCAAGGGTGAGGCGGTGGAGTCGGCGGAGGTGGCGATCGCTGGGCGCATTCTCACGCGCCGGGTCTTTGGCAAGCTGGCCTTCTTCACCTTGCAAGACGAAAGCGGCACCATTCAGCTTTACCTTGACAAGGGCAAAATCCAAACCCACATGGCGGAGGTCGATGCAGATGCCTTTACCCACCTCAAGCAGCTCACGGACATTGGCGACTTTTTGGGCGTGCGTGGCTCGATTCGCCGCACTGATAAAGGAGAGCTATCCGTCAGCGTTGCGAGCTACACGATCCTCACCAAAGCTCTGCTGCCCCTGCCTGATAAGTGGCATGGGTTAACGGATGTGGCGAAGCGCTATCGGCAACGCTATGTAGATTTGATTGTCAATCCAGACGTGCGGGAAACCTTCCGTCGCCGAGCCCGCATCACCGCCTCGATTCGCCGCTACTTAGATGACCAGGGGTTCATTGAAATTGAGACGCCGGTCTTGCAAGCAGAAGCAGGGGGAGCCGATGCCCGACCGTTCATCACCTACCACAACACCCTAGACCTAGAGCTCTACCTACGGATTGCCACAGAGCTTCACCTCAAGCGGTTGATTGTCGGTGGCTTTGAAAAGGTGTTTGAAATGGGGCGCGTTTTCCGTAATGAAGGCGTATCTACGCGCCATAATCCGGAATTTACCAGCATCGAAGTGTATCAAGCCTACGCAGACTACCACGACATGATGGATCTGACGGAGGCCCTGATCGTGAACGCTGCCAAAACTGTATTGGGGACGCTGACCCTTGATTATCAAGGCACGTCTATTGATCTAACGCCCCCTTGGCGACGGATTACCATGCATGAAGCGGTTCAGGCTCAAACAGGCTTAGATTTCCATGGGTTCACCACGGTGGATGAAGCCCGAGACGCAGCTACGGCCGCTGGTCTCCATCATCTAGATGACTGTGCCAGTATTGGCCATGTGCTCAACGCAGCGTTTGAGCAAACGGTGGAAGAAACCTTGATTCAACCCACGTTTGTGCTGGATTATCCCATGGAAATTTCCCCTCTCTCTAAACCCCATCGCACGAAGCCGGGTTTGGTGGAGCGCTTTGAGCTGTTTATTGTCGGGCGGGAAACCGCCAATAGCTTCTCAGAGCTGACCGATCCCGTGGATCAACGCCAGCGCCTAGAAGCCCAAGCTGCCCGTAAGGCGGCAGGGGATGTGGAGGCTCAGGGTGTGGATGAAGACTTCTTGACGGCTCTAGAGTATGGAATGCCGCCCACGGGGGGCATGGGTCTGGGCGTCGATCGCCTTGTCATGCTGTTGACCAATTCTCCTAGCATTCGAGATGTAATTGCATTTCCCTTGCTGAAGCCAGAGCGATCGGATGACGCTACTGTTGACGACTAAAGGGATTTGGCTACAAGCACCCGTTGCCAGACCGATAAGCGATCGCTTGGATGATGCTTCTGAACAAGCTTGAGATTTTTCTAAAGTCTAAAGATCAAGTTAGCGATCAGAGCTGATGGGCGATCGCTATGATGCACTAGTATTAAACGCGAATAATCTACAAAAATTAGCCATGAAATACGTTTCTGCTGTTACATCCCTTCTGCTTGTCTCAACCCTAACCCTGGCCGGCTGTGGCGGTAGTGACTCGGCTGCCGAGGATCCGACCACCGGCGACAGCACCACGACGGAAACACCGACTGAGACCCCAGCAGGGGAAGCTCCCACGGCAGACGCTCCTGCCGGAGATACGCCCGCTGAGACACCCACGGCGGAGGCACCCGATACCCCTGCTGCTGAGGCCCCGGCTGGTAGCCAGGTTTATGAAGAGCCGAATGGCTTGTTTGAAGTCGCTTTTCCCAGCGGCTATGAGTTTCAAGAAACGGGTAGTGGCGTTGTCTTTGTGTCTGCCGATGATCAGTTTGGTGGCTCTATAGACTTTGGCCCAGCGCAAGGGCAGCAGCTCACTGATGAACAGCTTGAGACGGGTCTCAAGCAAGAATATGAAACCCGCTTAACCGAAGTTGAATGGCAAGGAACCGAGGTTCAGCCGGATGGTAGCTTACGGCTAGATTGGATTGGTACAGATCCTCAGGGCAATGTGCTAGATTCTGTGAGCTTTGTGGAGCAACGAGGCGATAACATTTTTATTCTGAATCTCCACGGCATTAATGCCCAATATGCCAACTACAACACCGATGCTCAAACCATTGTGAATACCTATCGCATTAACGAGTAGGGTTTGACGTAGACCTCAGAGCGGCAGATGAACCTTTGTGTAGGTAGGCATCTGCCGCTCATGATGGCTCAGTGATGGTTCGATAACGATTCGGTTCAGCGATCGCCTACACAGAAACGCCAATCAGATTGCTGAATACCCAACCGACGATGCTCATGACGATCGCCATGAAGAATGCGCCCAAAAGAGCACTCCAAATACCGTGCCGCAAACGAAAGCCAACGACTAATTTAGCCGCTAAGCCAAAAACAATCGTGTTGAGGATCAGTCCATAGATTCCGAGCGAGACCCAGTTCAAAAGAGCCGTTGCACTCAGCAGCCACTGACCAACAGCGTTGAGTAGCCCAAAGACCGCTCCAGAAATCAGAGCTTTTCCAAAACTGTCGATTTCAACGCCGAGCAGCGGAATTTTAGACACGATAATCAGGCTAATGGTGACGAATAGCCAGATGATAATAAGCTGCGTAATGTCCATAGATTTAACAGGTCCTACAGGTGACAGGTGTACCGAGATTGATGAAGAGCCGGGCTGAGAGACGATCGCCCGTTAGGAAACATAGCTCCTCGGTTGGGTCATCTACAGGTTGCCCTTATCTTCAGTTCACCATGAACAGACATGCTCATGGTGAGCATCCGCCAAAACTGTATCATTTCAGCGGCTCTTTATAGAATCCTGTATGAGCGTTTTTCACGGCTCAGTCTGGAGGACGAAAGCGTCGAGGTTTGCCGCTCATCCCTTAGGGTGATTTTGTGCCAGAGGGTCTATCAGAAGGGGTTGACTGTTCTGAGCTCCTGGGTGGCGTGAGGGGATCAATATCTCGGGGATCAATCAAGGGCACTTCATTGACCCCTGATGGGCCATCGGGGGTCAAACGGTTCAAATCATCAAACTCTTGATTGAGCAACTCATCAAGGTCAAGGGATTCGCTATTATCCAGAGAGCTACCGCCCTGGCGATCGGGTAGGGTCGCTAGGGCAACGCGATCGCTCCCCGTCGAGCGCAACAAGTCTAGGACGCCTACTACTTCGTTGTAGCTGGCTGACCGAGATGCATAGAGCACAATCAACCCACTGGGGCTACTGACTTGATAGGTGAGGAGTTCGCGAATTAACTCCTGTTCCGTGACCGGTTGGCGATCTACATAGAGTTGACCAATGGGATCAAGGCTGACAATCAGCATTTCGCGCATTTGACTGGTGCCCGAGCTGGCCCGAGGCAGGTCTACGTTGATGCCAGCTTGGCGGGTCAGCCCCATGGCTGCCAAGATGAAGAAGGTCAAGATGCAGAAGATCACGTCGATCATCGGTAGAATCTCGATGCGTGTTTCTTCGTCGGGAGAACCCATGTTGATTTTCATACGCCGTGCCCCTTCTCGGTCAATGTAGTTCAGTAGGTTGAGGATTCTTCGCTAGCCGGTTCGTCTGACGATGGGTCAGAGGAAGAGGGGTCTGTAGCTGGATCTGTGGCTAGATCTTTAGCGGGATCTGTGACGGGATCTTTAGCTAGACCGTCACCATTAGCTGGCTGGGCTTCTTGGACGTTGGCTACAGCAGCAGCGGCTAGATGGGATGGATGGGCTGATGGGTGGGCTGGAGATGTGATGAACCGATGTTCTGACCAATCTTTGCGGTAGAGCAGTTCTAGCTCATTGCCAGCCTTGCGAAAAATCTTGGATTGCCCAAAGACAAAGCCTTGAAACAAGCGGTAAAAGGCCAAGCTAGCGATCGCAATGATTAAACCCGTCGCGGTGGTAATCAACGCCCTTGAAATCCCGAAGGTCACACCGGCGGTGGAGGTGGTACCAATATCCCCAAGGCTGATTGATCCTAAGGATTCCATCAGCCCCAGCACGGTGCCGAGGAGCCCTAGCAAGGGCGAAAGGGCAATCACCACTTCTAAAATTTTGTCGCCCCGGCGCATGGCCGTCAGCTCTTCGTCGGCCGCCGTTTCTAAGGCAAGCTGGAAGACTTCTGGAACGGGTTGGTAGAGGTGGAGGGCATTGTAGAGAAAACGCCCAATGGGTTGATCATTGGCTCGGCGGGCAATATCTGCTGCGGCCTGCCAGTCTCGCCGGGCCGCTTC
>DATNRH010000453.1 GCA_036703605.1 Candidatus Obscuribacterales bacterium
CCGGGAGCTAGTCCACAGCGGGTGGAGACGTTGGTCACCGACCCCATTGAGCAAGAGCTGCGAGAACTGGATGCTATTGACACCATTACATCCACATCGCGCCTTGGTATTTCTGTGATTGAGGTGGAACTCAAAGAGGCGATCGCGAATGTGGATGAAATCTGGTCACAGGTAAGAGATAAAGCTTCAGATGCTATCCCTCTGCTACCAGTCGGCACCTCGGAACCAGAGGTAGACATTGCTACTATCTCTGCGAATGCTCTGATTGTAGGATTGGTATGGGACTTGCCAGAACCTCCTAACTACGGAGTATTGAGCCGTTTAGCAGAAACACTTCAAGAGGATCTACGCCGCATTCCAGGGACAAAAACCGTGGAACGTTTTGGGGAGGCCGAGGAAGAGATTCTGGTGCAGGTAGATCCTGTACAGTTGGGACAACTAGGTATCACACCACAGATGTTGGCGGCACAGTTACAGAGCAGTGACGCTCGGGTATCTGCTGGTCAGGTGCGTGGCCTTGAGAATCAACTGTTGCTGGAGCTTCAGGGGGAGCTGGATTCTCTGGAACGCATCCGCCGTACCCCTATTCAGTTTGGTACTGACGGTCAGTTTATCTATGTGGGCGATATAGCTCAGGTGAGGCGCAGCATTCGTGAACCTTTACCTGAGAAGGCACTGCTGGATGGACAGTCTGCAGTTGTGATCGCTGCTCAGGTAGAATCTCAAGAACGTTTAGATGTATGGGCTGTAATGGCTCGTTCAAGATTACAGGCGTTTCAAGCCTATCTTCCCAGTGGAATTCAACTGCGGGTGATTTTAGATCAAAGTCGCTATGTGGAAACCCGTTTGAACACTGTTTTAGGTAACTTACTGATTGGAGCAGGATTAGTCATTCTTGTAACCTGGGTGATCATGGGTTGGCAATCATCCTTAATTGTCGGACTGGCACTGCCGTTATCCTGTCTTATGGTGTTCGGCATGATGAACCTGCTTAGCATTCCGCTACACCAGATTTCGATTACGGGGCTGATTATTGCGTTAGGTCTATTAATCGATAACGCTATCATTATGGTAGATGAGGTAAAAATTCGTCTAGAGTCTGGTTTGAAAGGCTCACAAGCCGTGGGGCAGAGTGTGCGGTTTATGGCAGTACCGTTACTGGGATCTACGCTAACCACAGTCCTGGCTTTCTTGCCGATTGCTCTAGCACCTGGGGGTGTAGGAGAGTTCACGGGCACGATTGGCACAACGGTGATTCTGGCATTAACCAGTTCATTAATCTTAGCGTTGACGGTTATTCCATCCCTGATGGGACGCCTACATTATCTAGGGGGTGCTTCAGGAACAGCCTGGTGGCAGATCGGTTGGCACTCGCCTTGGCTAGCTCAGCTCTATCACAGATCGCTGAAGCTTACCTTTCGCCGTCCTGTCTTAGGTATTCTTCTGGGTCTAGTGCTGCCGATTCTCGGATTTGCCGTTGCCCCTCTTTTGCCCCAGCAGTTTTTTCCTCCTGCCGGACGGGATCAGTTTTACATTGAGATGCGTTTACCGATTCAGTCTTCGCTTGCCGCCACAGAAGCCGTAGCTGCCCAAGCCTATAAGAAACTCGTAACCTACCCTGAGGTACAGCAGGTAAGCTGGTTTTTAGGGGCTGCTGCTCCTCGTTTTTACTACAATGTTTTGGGTGGTCAGCAAGATTCACCTAACTATGCGCAAGCTTTGGTACAAGTCCGTCAAGCTGCCGATGCAAATCTTATCCAGAATTTACAGAAAGATTTGGATGCCACCCTGCCTTCTGCTCAAGTGTTGGTCAGGCAATTGGAACAAGGGCCTCCCTTTGAGGCACCCATTGAACTGCGACTCTACGGTCCAGATTTAGAGCAACTGCGATCTCTAGGAAACCAGATTCGCCAAGTTCTTACTCAAACGCCACAGGTGCGTCATACCCGTGCAACCCTAAGCGAAGCATTACCTAAACTTGGGCTCCTCTTGGATGAGGAAGAAACCCGACGCATCGGGCTGACAAAATCAGAGGTTGCTGCACAGCTAGATGCCTATTTAGAAGGGGTTGTGGGCGGCTCTGTTCTTGAAGATTCTGAGGAGATGCCCGTGCGCGTGCGGGTGGGCGATGAGGAGCGATCGCGTCTGGATACCATAGACTCTCTCGATATTGTGGGACAGCAACGGGTTCCTTTTTCCACCTTAGGACAGATGAGTTTAATGGCCGATCAACCTGCGATCGCTCGCCGACAGGGACAGCGTGTAAATACTATCCAAGCCTATGTCACGGCTGGAGTACTGCCCTCTCAGGTTTTAGCAGACTTTCTAGATCGCTTGGAACAGAGTGACGTGAGCTTGCCACCGGATTATCGGATCGAGTTAGGCGGAGAAGAAGATGCGCGGGGTTCCTCGATCGCCAACTTACTTTCTACCGTAGGCATACTTTTTGTGCTGATGGTTTCAACCCTCGTGCTTTCCTTTAATTCTTTTGCAGCAGCAGGAGTTATTTTAGCGATCGCTGGATGTGCCGCCGGATTGGGTCTAGGAGCTCTTTATATCTCAGGTTATCCCTTTGGCTTTACAGCTATTCTGGGTACCTTAGGGCTTGTAGGATTAGCAATTAATGATTCAATTGTAGTGCTTTCTGCCCTGCGAGATCATCCGCTAGCACGTCATGGAGATGTACAGGAGGTGACTTACGTCGTAAGCCGCTCCACCCGCCATATTATTGCTACGACATTAACTACCTTAGTAGGTTTTGTCCCGCTGTTATTTGACGCGACTGGATTTTGGCCGCCCTTAGCTATCTGCATAGCTGGTGGATTAGGTGGCACAACGATTTTAGCGCTGTATGCTGTACCTAGTGCTCATTTGTTATTGAACGATCCTCAACAACGATCTCGTGATTCAGAGCGTACCTCAATGACGTAGCCCCAACTTATTATCTGCTTGAGGGCAAGGTTTAGGCGAACTTATAGAACCCATTTGGGATCTCGGGAATGGAATGTAATGAGACAAAAATGGGCTATTCCGGCAGCTTGACTGATCGCGAGTAACTCATTGAACCGCTGTTGCCTTCTCAAAATCCTTGGAAAATCATCTTGGTGCGATCTGGTATTTCATCCATCACTACAATGCATCATTACTTGCGTAGCACTACCGACAGGCTGAAGCTTTAGAGACTTGGAAGGAAGAAACAGCAGGTGCAGCCCTTAGGGGGGCTTGAGTTCGTGGGTCGTGTGAAAACTAGCTTGTTTTAACACCAGCAGCAAGCTATGGGTTGCATTCATCCCATGGGCAGCGGCAACGTCTGCCAACACTTGCACATCTGATAATTCAGACGCGGCATAATCCACCAGAACGCCTCTGTAGCCCTCTTGTAAAGGGAGCGACGAAGCGGGGTCGAAGGCAGGATATCTTAGCCATGCCCCTTCAAACGGATTTGATACTCTATCTGATAGCTTTATTTAAAGTACAGCGTACTGATGATTCTATGCCAAGGTGCCGCCGAAGCAGTTGCCCTTCACGACGAACCGGCCGTCTCGCTAAAGTTATAGGTGCTACGCAGACGCTGA
>DATNRH010000454.1 GCA_036703605.1 Candidatus Obscuribacterales bacterium
AAATTCAATTTTCGGTGAGCAGTTAAACTCCCAACTAGCCCAAGCGTCCGCTTGTGCCTAATGCACTACCTTTTAGCTTAACCACTCCGCCAGCATCCGATGAAACTGGTGCACACCCTGCTCGCGCTTCGGCGAAAAACGTCCGGAAGTATAATACTTAGATCGCAACCCTTTTGCCACGCCCTCGACCACAAACTCATCTTCCCGCTCCACCTTGTCCAGCAGTGCGCCGGCACCTTTATGCAGCTTCGTCTCGTCATAGATGTACGATCGAAAAGACACCTTGGTCTGATTGAGCGAAAGCGGTCGCACGATGTTGAGCGACAGCCCCCACGGGTAAAAATTGAACATCATGTTGGGGAACACCCAGAAATAGTAGGCCGCCACACGCTTGCCTTGATGGATGTGGCCTTCCGGTAGTTCAAAGGTATCCTCCGCCCCTTCTGAATAGCCTACCTGCACATTGAAATGATCGTACATCACCGTCTCGTAGCTTCCATAGTCCAGCGCCTGGTTCAGGTCGCTGTGTACAAATGGAATGTGAAACCCCTCCAGGTAGTTGTCGCAATACAGCGCCCAGTGTGCGTTCACCAGGTAGTCTTTGGACTGCACCTCATTGAACACAAACTCGTCCAGTGGGAGAAAGCCCACATACTGGTTCATCTCCTCAATCACCTGCTGAAAGTCGATCTCCCCTCCTAACTTCGAGAAAAGCATGGGTCCCCATTGCACCGTCTCAAATCGGTGAAGGTCTTCGCAGGCCCTTGGAAAATCCTGCGCTTCCTTGAACTCCGGCATGGACTCAAACGCTCCGTCCAGCCCAAACTTTCGCCCGTGGTACATGCAGATCAGCTTACGCTGGCTGCCGGGATGCTGCGCCACCAGGTTGCCCCGGTGCGTACACACATTGCTCAGGCAGTGGGTCTTTCCCTCCTCATCTTTGGTCAGCACCATGGGCTCGGTCAGAAAGCCATCCATCAGAATGAATGGGTGCGTATGCTTCGGTAGCTGCACCAGCTGCTCATCTCCCACCCACTGCCAGGAGCGATAAAAGACCTGCTCTTTGATCCGGTCAAAGGTGGCCTGATCACGGTAAAAGGTAGCGGGGAGTGTCTCTGCTTTTGAAATGTCGGGGTTGATCTGATACCTATTCATTTAATTGGGGTATCTTTCAAAATTACCGATTTTGCATCACTACAACCTCGCCTGTACATGAGTCGAAAAAAATTAGGTTTCTGGACCAGCACCGCCCTGGTGGTGGGCAACATGATTGGCTCCGGCATTTTTCTCCTTCCCGCTTCGTTGGCCTCCTACGGCAGCATCAGCCTGCTTGGCTGGATCATCTCCGCCTTTGGCGCCGCGACGTTGGCGTTTGTGTTCATCGAATTCAGCAAAATGCTGCCGGGCACCTCCGGAGGACCGTATGTCTACTCCCGGGAGGGATTGGGCGACCTGGCCGGTTTCCTCGTCGCCTGGGGCTACTGGATCTCTATCTGGTGTGTCAATGCCGCCATCGCCATCGCACTGGTCAGCTACCTGGGCGTATTCTTCCCCATCCTGCAAACCAACAATATCCTGGCCATCTGTGTTGGGCTCGCCATCGTCTGGACAGTCGTCTGGATCAATACGCGGGGTATCCGGGAGGCGGGGGTCTTCTCGTTGGTCACCAGCATCCTTAAGATCACGCCACTGCTTGCGATCGGTATTTTTGGCTTGTTCTATATGAACACCGAGCACTTTCTGTCATTCAACATCAGCGGCATGTCCGACCTGCGCGCCATCACCCAGACCGCCACCCTCACCTTCTTTGCCTACATGGGGATCGAATGTGCCACCATCCCCTCCGGCTCGATCGAAAATCCTGTACGGACCATCCCTCGCTCCACGTACGTTGGGTTGGGTGTCGTCACCATCGTGTACATCGTGGGGACCTCCTCGCTCATGGGCATCATCCCACCGGAGGTGCTGCAACACTCCACCGCCCCCTTCTCGGATGCCGCCGCGCTCCTGTGGGGGCCGTGGGCAGAAAACCTGGTGGCCATCGGGGCGATCATCTCCACCCTCGGCGCACTCAATGGATGGATCCTGGTGCAGGGACAGATTCCGGCTGCCATCTCCCGGGATAAACTATTTCCCAAGCTTTTCGAGAAAGAAAACACCAACGGCGTGCCCGCAGTGGGCATCATCCTTTCCAGCATCCTGATCTCTTTGCTCATGATCATGAACTATGCGAAAGGGTTGGTCGCCGCATTTGAGTTTGCCCTGCTGCTCTCCAGCATGACGGCCCTGATTGCCTACCTCTTCACCTCGGTCAGCTACGCACTCGTGACCGCCAGAAGAGAAGGCATCCACAAGGGGTTCGCTTTGAAAGTGGTGCTGGCGTCCATCGCGTTTATCTTTTCCATCTGGGCGATCGCAGGATCTGGAATGGAGATTGTCTACTGGGGCTTCTTCCTGCTCATGGGTGGGTT
>DATNRH010000455.1 GCA_036703605.1 Candidatus Obscuribacterales bacterium
ATTGCCTCTGATGGTCGAGCCATCAGCAACCTCACCCAAGATCTGTTGCGCCAGCAGGCCAATGATTCACCGCTGATTCGTACGGCAGACCTTGTCAGCCCCTACGAAACATCCCTGCAACTCCAGCCCATCGTGCCAACCGAGCGCTTCGACCCAGCCCCACCCTACAATCCTCCTATCATTCGCCAACCCTCTGTCGCTCCTGTTCCTGGACTTTGGTAAAGATAGGTTCGGATCATCCCTGGGAACGATACAATTCTTAATGAATTCGCCTACACTTGAGAGGAATCACCTAGTTTTAGGATCAGACTCTCGGTGCTATTAGGACTTGACAACCTCGGGGAAAAAACCCTCAATCGAATTGCAGAGCTAGCCCTATCTAGCCAGTTAGATCACGTCGATGATTTGACCGTTCAGATCAAAACCAATATGGATCTAATTGCTCAAGGGCGGCTAGAGTCCATGTTAATTGATGGCAAAGGGCTAGTCATGCAGCAAGATTTGCGCATGCAGCACATGATCATTCGCATTGGGCAAGTCGCCGTGAATCCAATGGCGGCTCTGATGGGCAATATCCAACTCACCCATCCAACCCAAGGCAGCGCTCACATTACCCTCACCGCCTCCGACCTCACCCAAGCGTTTAACTCCAGCATTCTCAATGCGCAGATGCAGGGCGTGGTAGTTGAAGACGATGGGCAAGAGGTTGTTCTGGATGTGCAATCGGTGAACTGCCAGCTCTGTGATACGGGGGAGTTGATCATTCAAGCTACCGTGAGCTTGCGTCCTCAAGACATGGCTCAGCACGTTGAGTTTTACGCAACGCCCCAAATTATTGATCAGGGGCGACGGGTACAGCTTGACCAGGTGCGCTATACCCAGGGGCAAGATCTGCCGTCAGCCGTCACCCAAGCGTTGATCGAGCGTGCGACCCAAGTCTTAGATCTCAAGAACTTTGAGATGGACGGTATCCACCTAAACTTAGAAACTTTGACGATAACAGCAGAGACCCTCACCCTAGAGGCGATCGCCCATGTCATCCGGTTTCCCAAGCTTTAGAGACCTGTGTCCGGGGTGCAGATCATCGGTTGAATCCCTTTGGATCAAGCTGACTGCCATCAACGAAAAAAAAATTGTCTTGCCTCTATGACGTAAGCGCAAATTATGTTAATTTAATTAAGGCGATGAGGGCAGCCAACTGGCCTTATCGACTATGGTGAACGTCAAGTCACCCCATTCGGCTCAATAGCTCAGGGGTAGAGCAGGGGACTCATAAGCCTCGTGTCGGTGGTTCAAATCCACCTTGAGCCATTTTCCAATCCTTGGTTCGCTAGCTCGACCTAAGTGGACGTATTCTATCTCGTCCAGACATGGGTTGCGTAAATTTTGGCGATCGCTCTCTTAGAGCTGTGATGAGCTAGTCATAGATCTAGAGTCAGCCGGTTGAGATCTGTCCTAGATCGAACGTCTAAACCTTGGAAGGTCTCTAGGATTTCTTGACCTCCTATTTGTTATCTCTTAGAGAAGGTGATTCGTAGTCTACAAGCGATCGCCCCTTCCAACATTCTTCCTGGGAAAAGCGATCGTCCTTTCACCATCTCTCAGGAAAAGCGACGCCCAGAGGTTTTCTAGAGGCATGAGATGTATCGGAGTATCCTACACCTGATGCAGTACAGTACCCGCTCCATAACGACTTGGGCATCAGCGGCGGTAGGAATTTTGGAGTCATCACCAGAGTATTGAAGCCATC
>DATNRH010000456.1 GCA_036703605.1 Candidatus Obscuribacterales bacterium
GGTTGAGCTTAAGAATCGGCTGGGCAATATATCGACTGGTGATTAAACCCACGATAATGGCAATGGTCAGGGCCACGAGGCTCAAGGCTGCTGTTTGCCATGTGCTAGCGTAGATTTGATCCATGAAGTCTAGCTCTGGAATCACCACTACTACCAGCCAATCTAGACCACGCTCATCGCGAAAGGGTTCTACCCGGACAAAATGCCGGCCGCGATCGCCCAAGCGTAGGGTAAACGATTGACCTGCCTGGAGGGTTTGGAAATCGCCAAAGCGATCCACCAGTTCCCGCGATGTTTCTCGGATCAGCTCATTGCTAACATCGACGGCTTTGAGACGCTCAGGGGCATTAGTTTCATCCAAAATAAGGATGTCATCATCGGGAATGGAACTGGCTACCAAGTTGCCGGTATGCTCAATAATAAACGTTTCGCCAGACTGACCCGCCTGCAGCTCATTGAGAAAGGTATCGAGCTCAACGGTCAACAAAAAGTCTGTCGCACAGATCCCCAGGAGTTGTTGTGTATTGGGATCATAGACGGGGGTGCTGGCCGTAATTACCGGCACAAAAGCATCAAAGTCTAAATAAACGTCGCTCCAAGTCGGCATGTGCCTCTGTTGGGCAATTTGGTACCAAGGGCGCACCCGTGGGTCGTAGGGGCGATCGCCCCGTCGTTTGTAGCGAGCACGGCTGCCATAGGGATCCAGCTCATAGTAATCAAATAGCCATTCTGTATTAGCGTTAGATACCTGCAGTTGGATGGACTGATCCTCATTGGAATAGCCCACGCCCATAAAGGCTCCATCTTCTGTGGCACAGTAGACGAGGTTGGTGGTGGGAAAAGCCTGAAACTGCTGCCAGAGCAGATACTCTCCTTGCACATCTGCAACCTGGATGTCTTCCTGCAGGAGAGCGATCGCATTCACGCTGTTGATTAAAAACGGCATCTCCACATAGAGCTGCGTTTCTTGGCGAATACGCAAGGTAAGCTCACTCATCAACTGAGTAGCTAGGTTATAGACGGCAGATTGGCTATTGCGGAACGATAAATAGCCCACCACCCCCACCGTTCCAACGACCTGCAGCATAAACGGCAACACCAGTGCCACATACAGACGTACCTTAAACTGGCGGGGACGGCTACCCATGGGTCTGACGTCTCCGTTCTAAACCGACGCTGGGGTTGGCGGAACGGGTTCAAGCAGCAGTTTGGTGCGCTTAATTGGCTCAGATAAGGGAGTGGGATAGTTTCCTGTAAAGCAGGCTGAACAGAAGCTAGTGGTATCTTCCCTTGTTTCTTCTAGCATCCCTTGCCAACTGAGATAGGCAAGAGAGTCTACGCCAATCTGCTCCTTAATGGCCTCAACGGAGTGGGTGGCGGCAATCAGTTGATTTTGGCTATCGGTGTCAATGCCGTAGAAACAAGGATGGGTCACCGGCGGCGAGGAAATCCGCATATGTACTTCCGTTGCACCTGCATCCCGCAGTGCCTTCACAATCTTGCGGCTGGTGGTGCCTCGCACGATAGAATCATCGACCATCAGCACCCGCTTGCCTTCTAACACATCCCGCAGGGGGTTGAGCTTCATGCGAATGCCAGACTCCCGCATGGACTGGGTCGGCTGAATGAACGTACGACCCACATAACGGTTTTTGATCAGTCCTTCGGCGTAGGGAATCTCAGACTGTTGCGAAAAGCCGATCGCTGCCGGGATACCAGAATCCGGTACACCAATGACAATATCTACATCGGCTGGCGATTCTAGGGCTAGGCGCTTACCTAAACGCATCCGGTAGCTATAGAGCGACTCATCATGCATGATGCTATCGGGGCGGGCAAAGTAAATCATCTCGAATACGCAGAGCTTGCGCGAGGATTGGGGTGCCCAATGGAAGGACGCCATTCCTTCTTCATTCAGCCACACCACTTCCCCTGGCTCTACATCGCGGATATATTCTGCGCCAATAATATCGAGCCCGCAGGTTTCAGAGGCCAGTACATACCGACGGGGTTGATCCGGTTCATCGCTAGGCAAGAGCCCAATCACTAAAGGACGAATGCCGTTGAGATCCCGCACGCCCATGACGCCATCCGGGGTGGCGATCGTCAAACTAAAGGCACCCTGGCAACGGCCAAAGGCACTGATGCTGCCTTCTAGCCAAGTCTTCCCTCGGTTCACCTCTTGGGCGATCGCTAGGGCAATCAGTTCCGAGTCGGTGGTGGTGAGGATGTCAAACTCCGAATCGGTGAGTTCGTCCCGTAGGTCAGCGGTATTCACCAAGTTGCCGTTATGGGCGAGGGCGAGGGTGCCCAGACGCGTTTCCACGAGAGCTGGCTGGGCATTGGAAATGCGGCTCGACCCCGTCGTGGAGTAGCGGGTATGTCCCACGGCTAAATGCCCTGGCAGCTTGTTCAAAACACCTTCGTTGAAGACCTGGGATACCAGACCCATGTCTTTGTGGCTATAGACCTGGGAACCATCAAAGGTGGCAATGCCTGCCGACTCTTGCCCTCGATGTTGTAATGCGTAGAGCCCAAAATAGGTTAGCTTGGCTACATCTTCTCCCGGTGCATAGATGCCAAACACACCACAGGCTTCTTCGGGTTTATCCAATGGCAAGTCATCATCCCAATGGAGATCGGAGGAGAAACAGTCAGCAGAGTTAGGCATCATGAGAGGTTGGGTGCTCTTTTTGCTCAAGGGTTTAGGGGTCGAAGCAGGCGGCTAACCCAAATCGAACTCAACGACACCGAATCACTAAGTGTTGCCCCGCGAGGGCGTCAACGCCTAGGCGGTTGATTGGGTGGGTGAGGCTGACAAGAGTTAACGAAACCTTAACGACATCTCCTTCACGATAACAGTAAAGTTACCGCAATTCCCCGAGGGAATACATCAGACAACCTACGGATTTCTCGCCCTAGGGATGCGCCATTTACTGGAGGCGGCGGGCGATCGCTGTTGACCAGCAGGTGTCCATGGATGCTAGATCTGCTGCAATCACCGTGGTTCCTTGCTCCGTAGCGATCGCCAACTGTTGCTGATCGGTGACCTTGCCTAAAACCTGCCAGTGGCCGGCAAGCTGCTCCTGCAGGTAGGCTTCCCACGCCGGCACCTGATCGTTGGCCACCGAGACTAGAATGCGGGCACCTCCCTCGGCAAACAGGATGTGATCCCAGCGTTGCTCTGGCGTATCATCCACCGGTAGCTGGATCGCTGCCCCCCGCTCTCCGCTGATGCAGGCTTCTGCGAGGGCGATCGCCAACCCACCTTCTGCACAGTCATGGGCGGAGTGTACCCAACCCTGGTGAATTCCCGTGCGACAGGCCTGCTGTACTCGCTTTTCGAGCTCCATGTCCACCACTGGCGGGCAGCCGGCCACGGTGTGATGCACGACGGCTAGATATTCAGAGCCACCCAGGGTGAGGCTTTCGGCGACGGCACCTACGCCAAGGCCCAGCAGATAAATGCGATCGCCCCCCTGCCGCCAACCCTGACCGCAGATGCGACCCAGATCCTCCACCAGCCCCACCATGCCGACTACCGGGGTGGGATAGATGGCTTGGGGTTGCCCTTGGGAATCTAAGGTTTCGTTGTAGAGCGAGACGTTGCCGCCGGTGACCGGGGTGGAAAAGACGCGACAGGCTTCGGCTAAACCGCGACAGGCCTCGGCCAGTTGCCAGTAGCCGATAGGCTTTTCGGGACTGCCAAAGTTGAGGTTATCGGTGACCGCTAGGGGCTCTGCTCCCACACAGCTCAAATTGCGGGCTGCCTCGGCCACTGCCGCCTTTGCGCCTTCGTAGGGATGAAGGTACACATAGCGGGCATTGCAGTCCACCGTCGCCGCCACGCCTTTGGTGTAGGTGGAGGGCGATCGCTCTGCCCCTTGGGGACGTAGCCGCACCACCGCTGCATCTGCCCCGCCGGGCATCAGCACCGTATTGTTTTGCACCTGGTGGTCATACTGGCGGTAGACCCAGTTTTTGGAGGCGATCGTCGGCGCATCAAGCAGGGTGAGCAGCACCGATGTCCAAGAAGATGGAGAGTCGGTTTGCAGGCCCTGAACGGTGCAGGCAGGTAGGCTAGACTCCTGCCAGGCCCAGGCGGTGCGGGCATAGTCTGGCGGCGTTGCCAGCAGTTCCCGGTGATAAATGGGGGTATTGTCCGACAGCGCTGTGGCCGGAATCTCCGCCGCCACATCGCCCTGGAAGAGAATGCGCACGATGGGCTCCGCAATCACCGAGCCCGCTACCACCGCCTGCAGTTCCCAGCGATGGAAAATATCGATCAGTTCCTGCTCTCGTCCCTTCGCCGCCACAAACAACATGCGTTCCTGGGATTCCGACAGCAGATATTCGTAGGGCACCATGCCGGTTTCCCGCACGGGAATCAGATCCAAATCGAGCTCAATGCCCACTCCGCCCTTGGCTGCCATTTCCGCTGTGGAACAGGTGAGCCCCGCTGCGCCCATATCCTGGGCTGCCACTACCGCACCAGTTTTGAACGCTTCTAAACAAGCTTCAATCAGGGATTTCTCCAAAAAGGGATCCCCCACCTGTACCGCTGGGCGATCGCTCTCCGATTCATCACTCAGTTCGGCACTGGCAAAGCTGGCACCGCCCATACCATCTCGCCCCGTGGTGGAGCCCACATAGAGCACCGGATTGCCTACACCGATGGCTCCCGATTTGACAATCTCGGCCGTTTCCATCAAGCCCAGGGCCATGGCATTCACCAAGGGATTGCCGGTGTAGGCCGGGTCAAAGCAGACTTCCCCGCCCACCGTAGGCACCCCGACACAGTTGCCGTAGTGGGCAATCCCTGCCACCACGCCATGCATCAACCGCTGGGTGCGGGCATCCTTGAGGTCGCCAAAGCGCAGAGAGTTCAAAATTGCCAGCGGGCGAGCGCCCATGGTGAAAATATCCCGCAAAATGCCGCCCACGCCGGTGGCTGCTCCCTGGAACGGTTCCACTGCCGAGGGATGGTTATGGGATTCGATCTTAAACGCCAGATGCAGGCCATCCCCAAGGTCAACCACCCCAGCATTTTCGCCCGGGCCCACCAAAATGCGATCGCCCGTGGTGGGAAACTGGGACAGCAGCGGCCGCGAATTTTTGTAGCAGCAGTGTTCCGACCACATGACGCCAAACATGCCCAGTTCAGCCTTATTGGGATGCCGACCCAGGCGGCTGACAATGTCGTCATACTCAGTGGGGGTGATGCCTTCGGCGGCAATTTCTTCAGGGGAAAACGGAGCGGAGGACACTGACATAGGAGATTTGGCGATCGCAACAGTCTCCCATTTTATAAGCATTCGGCAGTGTCGTTAGAGATTCTTCGGATGTTCTGATCTTGACCGCCCAGCGTGGTAATCTAAGCTGCAATTTCGATGACTCCTGCACCCGTCCCATGTTCAACGACGCGATCCAATCCGACAGCCTCGCCCAGGCTAGCCTCCTCTCCCCAGCCCTGACCACCGAGATGCTCGATAGGCTACGTCAGCATCCGCCCCTAAAACTAGGCATCCTCGCCTCCGGCAGTGGCAGTAATTTTGAAGCGATCGCCCAAGCCATTGCCGACCAGCAGCTCAACGCCCACATCCAAGTGGTGGTGTACAACAATCCCGGAGCCAAGGCTGCCGACCGCGCCGCCAAATTTGGCATTCCCGCCGTGTTGCACAACCATCGCGACTATGCTCAGCGGGAAGACCTAGATCGCGCCATTATTCAAACCTTTCAAGACTACGACGCCACCTGGCTGATTATGGCGGGCTGGATGCGTCGCGTCACCCAAGTGTTGATTGACGCCTTTCCCCAGCGCTGCCTGAACATTCACCCCAGTCTGCTGCCGAGCTTTCCCGGCACCCATGCCGTAGAACAGGCCCTAGCCGCCGGAGTGGCGATCGCTGGCTGTACGGTGCATCGGGTGGAGTTGAAAGTAGACAGCGGCCCAATCATTATGCAGGCTGCCGTACCGATCCTTCCTGGCGACAGCGCCGACACTCTTCACCCTCGCGTGCAGGTGCAGGAACATCGACTCTATCCAGCAGCGATCGCCCTAGCGGCCTGGCAGAATCTGCAAAACGGCCAGGACATCTAAACGTAAGTTCGATGGGTGTACTCTTCGTCTGTAGGGTGCTAGGCGAAGCCGTAACGCACCGTTTCATGCGGCTTGGATGCGTTAGGCTCGAAGACCCTCACCCCAAACCCCTCGCCCAGGGCGGGCGAGGGGCTTTGAAAACCTTCCTTGCTCCCCTTCTCCCCTTGTGGGAGAAGGGGCTGGGGGATGAGGGGAAACGAGGGGGCAGCTCATCAGGAGGCTAGTTAAACCCGAGTGCGATCGGTGAGGATCTCGTAGCCGTTTTCGGTGACCAGCACCGTATGTTCAAACTGGGCCGACAGACTGCGATCCACCGTCACCACCGTCCAGCGATCGGCTAGGGTGCGGGTAAACTTCGAGCCAGCATTCAAAATAGGCTCGATGGCTAAGGTCATTCCGGCCCTCAACTTCACGTTGGGCAAATCATGGGTACGCACATTAAACACCGACGGTTCCTCGTGGAGATTCCGCCCTACCCCATGCCCCGTGAAGTTTTCCACTACCTTAAACCCTTCGGCCTCTGCATGATCCTGAATTGCGCCAGCAATATCCAGCAAAGAGTTGCCCGGTTTCACCTGCTCAATGCCCTTGTAGAGCGTTTCTTCTGCTACCCGAATCAGCTTAGCGGCAGCCGGCGACACCTGCTGCACGCCGATGGTGATACAGGAATCGCCATGGAAACCCTGGAAATAAGCGCCCGTATCTACCTTTAGGACATCCCCTGCCCGAATCACCTGCTTACGGCTGGGAATACCATGCACCACTTCATCGTTGACGCAAGCACAGATCGATGCGGGAAAGCCGTAGTAGCCCTTAAAACTTGGCGTTGCGCCCATCTCCCGAATTCGCGCCTCTGCATAGGCATCCAAATCCGCCGTGGTCATCCCCGGCTGCACCCGTTCCGAAATTTCCTTGAGCACGGTAGCAACAATCGTCGCTGACTGGCGCATGATGGCGATTTCATTGGGCGACTTGATAATGACGCCCCGCTGCTTACGAACACGCGGGGTGACATCGGGCTTGGGCAGAAGGTCGGTGAGGAAATTCATGGGCGATCGCAGGATAGGGTTACTACTGTATTAAGACTAGCGGCAGGGCAGGATTCACCTAGAGTCCATCGTACTCCCAACCGATCTTCCAACCAATAGGAGCAAGATTCGTCCCGGAATCTGCTTCTCCTAAGGTATCGCACCCCTGCCCCAGTCGCACAGGATAAACACAAGCCCAGGCATCCGCCCCCGTGAGTTGGCCAATATGCGTTACAATCCGTTACAAATACAAGTTGAAACCTACGTCGTTTATTGAGTCGTTTTATGGCATTACAAGAAGGCGTCAAAGCTCCAGATTTCACCGTGAAAGACACCCACGGCAACACGATTACCCTGGCAGACTATGCCGGTAAGCATGTGGTGCTCTACTTCTATCCTAAGGATGATACCCCTGGCTGCACCCAGGAAGCCTGTAGCTTCCGCGATAACTATACGGCTTATCAAGGTAAGAATATTGCTGTATTTGGCGTGAGCACGGATAATGAAGCCTCTCACCAAGCCTTTACCAGTAAGTTTGACCTTCCCTTCCCACTCCTTGCTGATACCGAGGGTACTATCACCAAGGCCTATGATGTAGACGGCGGCGGCTATGCTAAGCGGGTCACCTATGTGATCGGCACAGATGGCATGATCACCAAGGTTTACACCAGCGTTAAGACCGATACCCACGCCACGGATATTTTGGCTGATCTAGGTCTATAGATCTCAGTTTATCTGAACAACAACTGATAAGACAGATGTGGGGGCGATTGGCTAAGGAGCGATCGCCCCTTCTTGTTTAACAGGAACACTATTTAGGGCTTGCTGAAAAAAGGGAATCTTCCTCAGTGCAGCATGATTTCTATCTAGTTTGACCTGCGGACAACAATACCGATAGATAACCGCAATCCCTAGACCGTACAGTCACGTTGCCTAGTACTCTCCAAATCGCGTCT